>JACRGF010000002.1 GCA_016212395.1 Microcaldota archaeon | reverse complement strand
TGCTTCAAGCTGGGCTACCCTCAACCTCAATTCTTCAACTTCATTCATCTCTAATCGCCAAACAGCTTTCGACGAAAAAGAATTTCCACTTTTCGGTCAAAAACCACACGTCGGAGCTCCGACGCAGCTAAACACATACTCAAAACTGGCTAAAAAAATACCACGCCAGGTCCCAAACAGAATGCTACTTTTCCTCTCACAAAAGAAGATTCACAAAACCACTCTTACGAAGAAAAAAAAATTAGAAAAGGAACAGAAGCATTTTGCAGGTTTATCATAACCAACATCACCATGCTCATAACCGCCCATTTCGAACGACGCGTAAAAATCAAACAATTCGACCAAACCTATTTATGACGCAAAGCCCAAACGAAGCACGACGGGAAAAAAGAGAACGCGAGGATACAGTGAAAATAACGCAAAAACAACTAAAGTTATAGCAAACAAAGAATATAACTCTACACGTCAAACCTGTTCGCTTGAACGCCGAAACTCTTTTCATGCGACGTTGGCGGCTCGAGCCGCCCGCGAGTTTTGTTCGTTGGTTTCGTCGAATTGCTTTTCGGGTTTGCTATAATTGGTAGTTGAAGCATAAAAAGGCTTGCAAAAAAACACGCGTGAAAGTTTACCGATTCCGCGTTGTCAGTTCTGAAAAACTTGTTGAATTGCTTGAGAAAGTGCTGATGCTAAGGTTTAAATCGAGGTTTTGGACATAATTGTATGATGACAACAGCGTTTCAGTCGAAAGAAGGCAGGCAAAGAGAGCCTGTAAGGAGAGGCATTACAGGTGATACGAGTAGTAGATGTATTGGTTTTTGGAGCAGGCGACTTTTGGTTTCAGGAGTTCGAACGGTTCTTATTGCAGGAATTCTGGCTGGCTGCGCTGGAACACGATTGAACAATACAACTGCACGAACAGCACAACCAAGTGGTACTCCACCTCGCGTGGTAAGAGTTGCTGAGGCGGAAACAGAAATACTGCGTTCTTTCAAGGTTGGAAAAACTACTTTGCAACAAGCATTAGAAGTGTTGCGTATAGGAGGGGTAAAACACTTGACAGCACGGCACGAAGGAACGGACAGCACTATTTTGTTTGCTATAGAAAAAAAAGAGAAAAGTAAGTATGGGTTATATAAAAATGAAGGGGGGGTTTACTGGTTCCAGAACGGAGTGTATAAAGGAAAATTGTTTGGTTTGAGTCCCTTGTTTGGCGATGTGGAAAAAGCAGGAGTATTTGTAAGCCCGTCAGGAACGATTTTTCTTGCGCATGTAACAAGTGGAGATTCAACAAAATTTATAGTGTCTGCAATACACGGCGGAAAACCCCACGCACGACCACAAGAAAAATTTGAGGCAATGAGAGACAGGTTTGATCACCCGCCTTTGAAGAAAGCGAGCGAAGAATTAGAAGCGATTCATAGTTTATGTTTGTATGATCACATGCAGGGAATAAAAGAAAGTGAAAGTGAGAGATGCAAAAAAATTGCTGAAAAAGCAGGACAGGTCATAATTGAGGGGCATGCGGCAGAAAGGAGAATTATTAGAGGGGTAAGCATAAACGATGATTTGCGCGCGCCGGAGTTTAGGTTTTTTGAAGGGAGAGTATTGCTGCACGCGCGCAATAATGAAAGCGTTCCATGGGGTCACGTTTATATTTTTGATTCTGACACTGGGGAATTCAGAGGGGGAAAAGGAGACGCTGAATACGTAAAAAAAGCAGGCTTTTCACTGGAATGACAAAAGTTCGTCTGTTTTTGTTAAACGCTTACCCTCCTTCGTCTGTTTTTTTATGCAGCAATGCAACTGGACCCATCATTCCAAAACGCGGGGAAGAAAGGCCGCTTAATTCACGCGACAAGCGAGCGTACTCGCTGCTGAAACGAGTTGCTTCATCTTCACTGGGCACGCGCGCTTTACTCAACGCTTTGGAAGAATTGCTTAAAATAGCATTAAGGTCTTGAGAATAATCCAAGTGTTCTAAACCATATTCTGCAGTTGTTTCTAGGGAAGTTGGCTTGCCGTCTCGTTTTGCTTTGACTGCTTCAACAAAACCAGTAGCAGCAGACTCAGTGCGCCTCAAGCCTTCAAGCGTTTCATCAACAGATGGAGAAGCCAATTGCGCCGCAGAATCAGCAAGCCTCAACGCACGCAGGGTTGAAGCAACAGCTTCATCACCCAACACACGCTCACTGGAAAAACTAACTCCGGGAGCTGCTTGAAGTTCAACAGAGGTTATAAGAGTTGGAACAACGTCTATTTGCAAATTGCCGGCAACACCCCTGCCCTGAGCAGCTGCGATCGCAGTAACAGATTCGTTGCTAATTGGTGACTCTTTAGACAATTGAGATAGGCAAGCAATACGAGCAGCGTCAAGCGTCGCTTGTTGTTCTTCATTTAGAGGCGCACCAGAACTAAGTGCGCCCGCAATTTCATGGTGGTGTTTTATTAGGTAATTATTGAAGTACTCAGTCATTCTCTCCTCCGAACGAATTGTCTCGCTTAGTTCAAACATCTCGCGTAAAAAGCCTTGTTGCTCTTCTGTTAATTGCCTCCTGTCCCGCACTGCTTCATATACTTCAGCATAAGATTGCGCACGCGCTTTAGCCTCTTCTGATTCAGCCTCGCTCGCTTGCTTGCGCCACTCTTCCACTTTGCCTTCAACAACTTCTTGCGGCAACGTAAAAGAATTCATGATCATGCGCCTAGCTTCATTTTCTGTTTCCATTGTTCTTGAGTAGTCGTATGCTTCCCTGCTTCCTTCTGGGGCGCTTTCAATTGTTTTTCTCAAGTCTTCAACAGCGTCGTGAGCTACTGTTTGTTCTCCGGACGCGCGTATGTTGGTTTGCAGAGTGTAGCCCTGGCTTTCGACCAATCCGAGCGCGCTCGTCAGCAATGCAGCTCCGACTTCAGGAGTGTGAATGTTCAACGCAGCGTATGTTTCTAGCGCGTTGTCGAATAACAACAGGTTTTGCCCAGTCTCGTCGACAGCGCGCAAAGGATCAGCAGGGCGCGTGAGCGTTCTTTCACTTGCTTCAATTAATTCTCTTCGGACTTGTTCGTATTCTTCCGGCCTTTGTTGCTGGCTTGCTAATGCTTGCACGTATTCGCCTGCATGCGCGCTCAGAAACTCGACGTTCAATCCAGCTGCAACGTCGTGAACTGCAAGCGCGCGATCCAGCTCGCCATCTACTCTTGCAATGTTTGTTTGCAATCCAACGACGCGCGCCAATTCCGCTTCCAGCTCTTCCTTGCTCTTTCCGGAAACAGGCAGCCCGCCTTGTTGTATTGCAAGCAAGTCGCTGTTGATCTTGTCAACTGCAGCGTCTAAAGAAAAAACTCCGTACGCTTCAGCAACCTTGCCTGCTTCTTCGCTGAAGGCTGCCAACTCGCCGTGCTTTCCATCAACAAGCGTGTTCGCAGCTTGAAGTCTGCGAGCGTAATCATCGCTGGCAGAATCAAACGCTCCGCCTTCACTTCTAAGGGATTGTAATTGTCCGGATAACTCAGTGACGCGCGCCTCTAAATCTGCAACTTCTTTTTGAAGATCCGCATCAACCTCGTTTTTGCTTTGCTGTTCAGCAAGCGTTCTTCCCTTCTTGGTTAAGTCCACACTTGCTGCCTGCCATTGTTCAGTCAGCTCGTCTCTTGTTCCTAGCGCAGTGGTGAAACGAGTGAAACTGTCTTGAAGCGCTTTCAACTCGTCAGCGTGCGCTTGAGCAACTCCAAACTCTGCGGAAAGCTGTGCAAGCGACGCGTTCAGACCAGCGAGCCGTTCGCGTTCTGCATCCGTCAAACTGCGTGAAGGTTTTTCTTCCAATGCTTTGGCTTCGTCGCGCGTTTTCTGAATTTCTAGTTGTAGGTCTTCCACTTTTTTTGCAGCAGCTTCAGCCAAACTCTCTCCGCGTTCTGCCATAGTATCTACTGCGCTGACTTGACCTAAAGCAGAGAGTGCTCCGTCGCGCTGTTGAGACGCTTGCAAACAAGCGAGATTAGCTTCAAGCAAAGAAGCTGGCCCGTCGGGCGCAAATTGTTGGTCAAGCGCCTGCAACTGGCTTTGCCAATCGCGTGGCTTTCCTTCCTCGCCACTCGTTCCTGCAACGATTTCGCGGATCCTGCCAGCGCTCTCACGCACGCTGGCGAAACTATCACCCAACTCTCCGGAAACGCGGGAAACTGTTTCAGCAAAGCCAAGCGCGTCAGCCAACTTGCTTGGATTGTGTGTTGATTGATACGCATCTAATGCGCCCTTGAAACTTTCAAGCGCTGCGCGCAATTCTGCGCTCGCTTCAGTGGCGCGAGTTGCTTTTTCGCTTTCAGCGTGCAGCGTTTCAACTTCTTCAACAAGGCGTTGCTCTAAAGCATCCCTAGCCCCTTCGCGTTCTTCCAATTCTTCTTCGAATTGTTTAATTTGCATTGACAGCCCAACGCTCGCATTGTCAACTAACGGGCCGAGAGTGAGGTTGCGCAAATCTCCACCACCCTCGCCTCCGCTCAAGCGGTTGCTCATGCCTCCCAAGTCGCGCGCGCCGAAACGAAGGATTTGAAATGAACCTGCGAGCATTGCAGCGCAGTTGACTGCTGCAATGCCGTACTGCTGCCACTCTGGAATTTCACCTTCAGTGTAATAACCAACTACGCCCGCAATGTTGACGAACCGCCTGTCGCGGCGCTGTGATTCTTCAGCCTCGCGGGAAAGGGCTGAACGCAATTCTTGCGCTGCAGCGACTAAATCATCAGCAGTAGAAGAAACTTCGCGCGCAATAGTTTCCTCGCGCGACAGAAAGCTTGCTGGAGTTTCGCCAGGAGTAGTTTCGCGTGTAGTTCCAACTCCGCCTAACTGCAGGCGGGCTATTTCAGCAGTCAACGCACGCGATTCTCCTTCCAAACGAACAGCATCTGCACTTAAAAGAGAAGCGTCTTGCTGTAAGAATGCATGCGTTTGTTCAAGTTCGGCGAGTTTTTTTGCGGGAGTTTCTTCTCGTTTCGCGTCTAAAAGTGCTTCAAGCGCTTGGATAGTTCCAGCCAGGTTGGTTCCTTTGCCATCTAATTCTCCTAATAGTCTTGAAGCTTCTGCGTACGCTTGTCTTTGTTGAGGCCCATCTTCTGAGAGGGAATCTATAGGGAGAGAAGCTAAATGCGCGTACTGCGCAACTTCTCTTGCAAGAGTGCCTGGTGGCAAGAGAGGTTGAATTGCTGAATTAAGGTCGCTTGCAGCCAGCCTTAATACCCGCGCCTCGCGCAGTAATTTGTCTGCTTTGCTTGGGTCAGCAGTCCTCGCTTCTTTTTCTAAAGAAGCAGCTTGTTGTTCGTACGCGTTTGCAGTTTGAGAAAGGTGTTCAACAGCAGCTTTGACAGTTCCTTTTGCAGCTGCTTTGCCGAACTCTTTGGCAGTACGCCTGTACGCGTCTGCTTCCTCCATGCCTTGGCGTGCAGCAGCTGGGTCTTTTGCCTCAAGCCCACTGGAAATAGCTACAGATAACTCTGCTTTTTCAGTCTCTTGTTTTACGCGGGCTTTCAAAGCTTCAAACTGTTCGCGCGCTCCAGAAACAGAATCAGCTGTTTCGCGAAGGCGATTGGCAATGTCGAAGAGTTTTGCTCTTTCATCGGCTAGTTTCGTTTCTTCTGTTCTAAGTCCTTCCGCTTCTTTGCCTGTCCTTGCATCGCGAATGGCAGGTTGCAGTTCAAGCAATCTGTCAGATAGTGCACCTGCCTTTTCAGAGTGAGCGCTTGCAATGCGTTCAAGCACTGCAATCCCAGCGCGCACGTCTTTCTTTCCAGCAGCTTCAGTTAATGCGTGCGCAACTGCTTCAAGCACTGCCTTTTTTTCAGGATCAGTTTCTTCCCGAGCAGATGCCCGAGCTTCTTCAGCAGCAGCTCTTAACATTTCAAGAGGAGTCATGTCAGGGAGCTGGGCAGTGGCACTTGAAAGTAGCGTGCGTGTTGCACTAACGCAGTCTATGACTAAACCAAGCACTTCCATTCGCAATGCTGATTCTTCCACTTCTGCACGGGCTCTTGCCGCATTTTCCCGTGCTTTTGCAGCGGCTTGCGCACGCTTGGCAGCTTCTTCACCTTTTCCTTTTATTCCAACCAGGCTTGCGACAACTGCAGTCATGTCCTCGCGTTCTCGTGTTGCAGGCGCTGTCGGCGGTGCGGGTTCTTTGCTTAACTCGAGCAGCCCTGCAATGCTTTCTTCCAATCGCTTTGCTTTAGCATCCAATGCAGCAGCTTTGTCTAATAATCGTTTTCTCAAAACAGGGTTTTTTTCTTTTTCTGCGGAGTCGCGCAATTCTTTCGCGAACGACACGTACTCGCCAGTGTACAAGCTGGCAAGCATTTGCCTTACGCGCGCGGCTTCTTTCACCAACTCTTGCAGCTCCAGCGTTCTCTTAGCGTCGATTTCAGCCTGCAATTCAGCCCTCTTTTTTTGAAGCTCGTGAACTTTGCCAGCGAGCTCTTTAATCTTCTCTTCGCGTTCAGCGATTGCTGCAGGAGTTCCCTCTTTACGCGCTTGTTGTTCTGTGAGTGCTCGCAGTTCGCCTCGCAGTTGCGTCAGCGAGTCCTCAATTTTTTTCAATTCTCCTTGCGCTCCGCTTTCAAGTTCCTTGACGCGTTCAGTGTTTATTCCAGCTTGTGTCTCACAGTCTTCAGCTCTCCAAAACAATGCTTGCGTTCCAAAGGAGACTTGGCCTTTAGCCTGCCTTTTTGCCTCTTCTGCCTGCGCGCGGTAACCCGCGGCTTTATCTAATAGGGCGCGGCTTTCACCCTGCAAACTGTCAATATCTGTTTTCGCTTTTGCTTGAAGCTCTGCAGCACGTTCTGTCAACGCCTGCGCTTTCTCATCTTTTGAAAGAAGAGAAGTGTTCTCTGCACCAGCCCAGCCGGCTTTTAATTGTTCTTTCGCCATCCACTTGCCAAATTTATTCAAGCCCTTATTCATCCACTGGTTAAAACCGTACTCGCCGCTCATTGCTTTTTGAAATACTTCAAACCGTGAGCCAGCAGGGGCATCTTTCCTGAACGCCGAGCCGTCGAGAATATCGAGGAACGAGCTTCCCTTGTTGGCTCCTACGAGGGAGGTTCCAGTATCTTTGAGTTTATTGAGTGAAGCGTCGCCCAGTTTTTCGAGGAAGCCTTTTTTTGTGACTGGCTTTCCGCCTTTGCTTCCTGGAGCGCTCAAGCGCATGCCGTCCTTTGTCGTCATTGGCACGCGACCGCCTTCTCCGGGCTTGCCTTCAGCTTCCTTTTTTTTCAACCCCTCCTTCAACGCTTCTTTTTGCTTGGCCGCGTCGTACGCACCCTTGATTTGCTTTCCGATAGCACTTATTGCTTGAGTTGAAATCATCGCTGCTACTGGCGCTTTTGTGCGCGCGCGTGGTGCTGCTGATGCTGAAAAGTCTATGAGCGCGAAAGGGGATTTTCCGCTTGCGTGCATTGCTGCCATTAATAATCCGAGGAGGAGGAAGAGTGGGAAGCATGCTGCGAAATTCACGCCTGCGAGTTGTGCTGATTGGTATGCTCCGGTAGAGTTGCTTGGCATGTAGAAGTTGTCGCCTTTGAACCACGCGACGAGCGAAACGTTTTCCAGAGGCAGGATGATTTGCGCTTTGCCTTCAGTGTCAGTAGTTGAAGCGAATATTTGGGTTGGGTTGTAGCAACAGCCTGTTGGGCACGGGAACGGCTTGATTGGAGTGGTTGCGGCATCAATAGCGTCGCTGCACGCTTGAAGCGAGACTGCGGGGGCGAACGCGCTGCCGAGGGCGTCGCAGGAAATCGGTGTTTGCGCTTCGTTGAATGAGGGAGTGTCTTCGTTGTCTTTAGCATAACAACAGCCGGTTGGAGTAACTGATATTGTCTTGCCTGGGTTTGCTTCATCGTAGCCTTCTTCTCCGGGCGAGAGAGTGCGGGTGAATGAAGAGCATGGCTTGACTGTTTTGCCGTTTAATTCCGTGGGGCACACTCCGCATTTTTGAAAATAAACCTGCCTGCCTGGAATAAAGCCAGTGTCTTTCGAGGAAGGGTTGACGAAAGTGAGTTCAGCGTTTGCAGTGAGCGTTTGGTCAATGTTGTTTTGGGTGGTGGAGAGGGTTAATAGCGAAGGAGATTTGGGGAGTGGGCAGGCAGAGGAAGGGTCGAACTGCGCGCTAACAAGAGCTAAAGAGAAAACAATGAAAACGAAAATTAACTGGGCTCTCATCGGAAATAAACATTCATGTTGCAGTTTAAAAATTGTGCGTTTTCGCGGTGGAAAAGGCACTGCAAAAAGAAAATAAAACGCTCGAACGCACGCAGGAAAAAAATAGTTTGTTTTTTTTTTGTTGAGCGTGAGTTTTGTATTGGAAACGTATTTTGCGTTTGCAAGCTTTTTTCTTCGTGAATTTTTTTTCTGCGGGAGTATAGTTTTAAAAACATGTTAATGGAAAGTGTTTTTGATGTTTCGAAGCGCGCGTGTGGGCTGTTTTTTCAAGGTAAACGTGGCCTTGCTTTTGCTATTGTTTTTGTTCTCTCCGCTTGTTTCTGCTGCTGAAGACTGCAGGGACGCGAGTGGCAGGGTGATATACCCTCTTGACAGGATTCACGGGTGCTTGAGCGGAAGCCATTGGTACAGCAGTGAAGAAGCGGGAGAGGAATTTGGCAGTGGGGCTGGCTGTTATACTGACAGTGGGACGGAAAGAACTCCGGACGAAACTATCATTGCAGAGTATGCTGGCGCTCAAGCGATAAAAAACGTGTGTGATGACGGGAATTCGTGCACGAAGGAGCAGGAAGAGCTGGAGGACAACAGGTGCTTGTGCGAGAATGTTGATGACGGGCCTACGAATGGATGCAACGGGCCGATGATGGGCATTAATGGTGGGGTGTGCAACACGCATGAGTGCAGGGGCGGAGTGTGCATAGTAAAGGGAATTGACGGAAAGCCAGGAGTGTTTTGCTCTGGGAGAAAATATGATTGCAGGGGGGGAACGAGTTGGACTGGTGGGTGTTGCAGGACGAGGTGTGAAGCAGGAGAGTGGAGTGATGAGAACAGGTGCTGTTGGGATGTGGGAAAAAGGAATGAAGAGGGGGAGTTGGGCGCGTGCGCTTGCATTGAAGTTGACGGAGCGTGTGATGAAACGCGGAGAGTAGGGGGAGTGTGCGTGCATGAGTTGAAGACTCCGAAAAGCATTGCAGGCGCTTCAGTGTATTTCACGTGCACTGAACAACAGCTTCCGCTTGGAGAGGAAGGGGATGATGGTTGCGCGACGAACAATTACAGGTATATTGAAGAGGAGGACGAGTGCGTGCCGATACTCGAGCCTAACGAGGGGGGAGAGAGGATTACTCGAGAGAATTTCAACATGCACTTGAGCACGAGCAGTGGAGATCCTGCAGTTTATTCTTTGGGAGTGTGCGGGGAAACATCAAGAGTGGTTTGCGGGGATGGGATTAAGCACCCGAGTGAAACTGAAGATAATTGCTGCAACGACGTGCCGTTTCCTGACGAGCCGGGCAGGACTGGTTATTGCTCTCCTGATGGGGGGGAGATGCGGTTTTGCGTGAATAACGAGTGCATGAAGGCGAAAGTGGTTGAAGCTGCGAATTTTGAGGAAGCGTGGAAAAAATGGCTTCCCATGATAATGTTGGCAGTGCTTGTCGGCTATTTTATTGCAGCATTGGGTTTCATGGCGAGCAGTGCGTTTAGCTTGCCGGAATTGTGGGCTTGGGCGAAAGCTGAAGTTGGGGAAGTGAGCGCGTCCGCGTGGTTTGGTGCTGCGGGAATAAGCTTGGCAGTTATAGTGAACGAGTTAGTCAAGGCTATAGGGTGCAGCGCGTACACGCTGAGCGAGAATTGCGGGTACTTGACTCACGCGTCTGTTTACTTGGACAGGCTGGGAGGCGAAGTGCTCAGGTTCATAGGCATAACGTTTATGACGACGATGGTGACTGGAATGTTTTCTTACTTGGGAATAATGCCTGTAATCGACATTCCTATTATGGCAGTTATACTGCAGATAAAAATGTCGTTCAGCCCGTTCTACGGCTTGGGGCTGGTCACGCAGTTGACGATGATTGCTGCAAACATGATTTCGTTCGCGTTGTTTTCAGTTATAATACAGAAGGTTTTGCTCGAGTTTGTTGCTGAAACGATGTTTGCGATTTTTCTTCCACTTGGAATTTTCTTGAGGTGTTTCGTGATTACGAGGAAAATGGGCGCGACTATCATGGCAGTTGCAGTCGGGCTGTACGTGGTGTACCCGCTCACGCTTGTTATGAATGATTGGGTTTACTACCAGAGCGGGGCAGTGCCGCGCCTCGTGCCTGAAGACACTGTGCTTGGCTCGCTGCCGTTTGACCCTATGGATATATTCGGGTTGGTAGGGCCTTTCTTCGGGCCGAATTTTTCAGCATGCGAAGACATGGGCTCGTTCGAGAAAGTGTTTTGCTGGATTGGCATGATTCTCGCGTGGCCGTTTGAAGTGATGATAAGCGCGTACAAAATGATATTCATGCTCCTCATCGCGCTGGTGATGTCATTCGCGCTCACGCCTGGAGGCGTTGCGGAAATATTTCTCAATGAAGTTATAGTGATTATTCCCGTTGCAGTGCAGACGATGGTGCCGGCGCTCGCGCTTCCGGTTCTCGACTTTATAATAGTGATAACAGCGATAAGGTCGCTCTCGCCGGCAATAGGAGGCGAGACGAGAATATTCGGGCTTATGGAATTCGTTTGAAGAAAGAAAGAAAAAAAGAGCTAATGGAATGTGATTGAAAAAATAAAAAAAAATTGAATAGGCCACGTTTGGAAAAAAATAGATTCGACACATGCAAAATTTTTTGTTTGAACGTTGGTTTGTTTTTCATTGTTATGTTGAAGGTTGGTGTGTGATGAAGAAAATTTTGCTTGCAGTGTTCGCGTGCTTGCTTGTTTTTGTTAGCGGTTGCACTATAGCAGGCGGGAGGACTACGCCGGGTTGTTTCGCTGGGCTTGGTGGCGGGGATAATCCCGACGACCAGAAGGCAGTGGATGATTTGCTGAAGTCTTTTTCAATCGCGGCAATGATTGTTTTTTTCGTTATTGCAATCGCGTACGCGCTGGGCGAGGGCTTGCACAAGCCGGAGTGGGTCGCGTGGGCTAAGACGGAGTTGTGGCTCGTGCTCGCAGGGTTGCTGATGCTGGGAATGGTAACGTTCATCGCTACGCTGTCGTGCTCTGTTTCGATGAGCATTGCTGGCGACGACCCTTACAAGATTGCTGACAAGTACTTGACTGGCTTGGTGAGCACGAAAATGATTCCTGCAGTGCTAAGTTTTTTTGACAAGAGTTTCAGCGCGCAGAAAGCCAGTTCTATTTTAATAGGAGTTACGAGTTGCATGGTTGGAATATGTTTTTCGCCTTTCGCGGGCTATTCCGGGCTTTCGTATAATATGGACACGCTCGCTGGCTTGGTGACGCCGATTACCGCGTCGCTGTTGTTCCAGAAGCTTGCGCTCCAGTTCATTCAGCAGACGATGTTCTTGTACGTTCTGCCCATAGGTTTTTTGCTGCGCGTGTTTCCTTACACGCGCGACGCAGGCGCGATGCTCATCGCGCTCGCGATGGGCTTTTACATCGTGTTTCCGCTCACTTATGTGTTTAACAAGGTGGCGATGGATGCGGCTGAAAAGGATTTCGTGAATTTCTGTGCAGGAAATCCAGGAGGCTTGGATGGCATTAGCACGAGCATGATTGGGGGCATGTGCTATCCGCTCGTGACTGTTGGGAGCGTGCTTCCGCAGGCAGTGTTCATGCCGGCGTTGAACTTGATTATAACAGTGACGTTCATGCGGAGCGCGCAGAAAGTGTTTTCCAAAGATTACTTGGCAGAGGGGTTGTAAGTTGAAAGAAAAAAAAGAGCATGCAGGCAAAAAAAACAATGAGAAAAAAAGGCTGACGCGTTTTGTTTTCTTAGCTTTGCTTTCAGCGTTGGTGCTTACAGCGGTTTTTGCAGGGTTTTCCAGAGCGCAGGAAAGCGAGGCGATGACGGCGTATTTCGAGGCGCACCAGAGCGAGGGAGGCAGTTTCCTCACGAGGGAATGGAGGTCTGTGAGTTATATTGCTATTTTTATGGTAATGTTCGCTTCTGCGCTCGCGTTCATGGTGGGCAGGGGCTTGAACGTGTTGAGCGTGGAGACGTGGGCGAAGAACGAGTTTTACCAAGCGATAGCGTCTGTTGTTTTGCTGACTGTGCTCGTGTGGGCGCTTGAGTTTACTGAACTCAACGCGAACGAGCTGGCGAAGAGCCTCACTGATTTTCCGAACGTGATGGAAATAGGCGGCAAGCCTGTGAGGTGCGAAGGTGCAACTGCGCAAGTGCTGGAAGAAGGAGGCTGGACTGCTGCTCCGAGCGGAGTGTTTTGCTCGAGCGCGTTGAAGTGGAGGTACAATCCTGCAACTGCAAGGTGGGCGGAAGCGACGGTGCGTGGCGCCGAGTGCGAAAAGCCTTGCTATTTCTTCGTGGCGCGCGCTTGGCTTGGGAGCACGTTCGAAAAAATGGTCGCGTTCTTGAAAGGCATTGTAAACTTGTACGCGAACATTTCGTTCATAAACTATTCCGGAATGGGAGTGGGCGTGGCATTGCCCTCGAATTTCGAGTTTCAAATCGGCTTCAACCCGTTTTCTGTGAACGGGTTGCTGTTGAACGCGCTTGAAATAGTGGCGTCTATTATCACTAAGGCGATGCTCGCAGTAAAGTTTCAGGAACTCTTGCTGTTGTACGTGCAGAACGGCATTTACCCGTTGTTCGTCGCAGTAGGGTTTATTTTAAGGTGTTTCTGGTTCACGAGAAAGCTCGGCGGGCTTTTGCTCGCCATGGGCATTGGAATGTACTTCGCGCTTCCGTTGATGTACACGCTCGCGTGGTACACTGTAGAGTTTCCAGTGATGAAGTATGAGATGAGCGCTGACTCGAGCTTGATTCCTGACCCGTCGCTTAACCCGGACGCGTTGAACTCTCGCGCGAAAGGTGGCTTTGCCAACTTGTTCAGCCCGGAAGAGTTCTTGTTCAGCGAATGGGACGAGAACGGGAAGATTGTAAATCCTGGCGCGCTTGATTTGGCCGCAAGGCTCATACTCGTCGGGTTCGGCTTGCCGTTGCTCTCGATATTCGTGTGGATTGGTTTCGTGAAAGGCTTGTCGCCAGTGTTCGGCGGAGACGTTGAGATAGCGGGATTGACGAGGATATTGTAAAAACGGTTGAAAACAATGAAAGTAATAATAGTCGTGTTTGCATTGGTGCTCGCGTTTTCAGTTTTGGCTAGCGCGCAGATTCCGGGGTTCGCGCTTCCTTCAGAGGCTGCGCTGTGGGGCAGGGCTTGGCAGACTATCGCGTTCACTGCTTTGCTGATGAGTTATTTTATAGTGGGAATTTTTTACGCGCTCGGCGTTGGCTTCAGTTCGCCTCGATTGCTCGCGTTCGCGAAGCACGAGTTTTACCAGACGAGCGCTACTGCGGTAATGCTTGGAATGCTGTTTGGCGCGAGCGGGATATTGATGGTATTGTTCGACGCGTTCAAGGGCCAGTCGCTTGTGAACCCTGAAAACGGGAGGGAAACGTCGTCATTCTGCTCTGGAATGGGAATGATGAGCACTGGCAACTGGGGGACTCTTCAAGGCGCGGCGATTTCTTACTCTGACTGCTTGATCAGCAGGAATGTCGAGAGCTTCAGGTTTCTCGTGTTCCTGAACATCATACTCGGGTACTTTTCGAGTTACTCGTTCTTCATAGACCCCATGGGGTTCGGCGGGGTGAACTTGGCTCCGCTAACAGGCTTTAGAGTGATCATGGACATGGTTGGTTACGCGTTGTCAGCGCAAGTGCTCAACTTGATTCAGTTGAAGGCGCAAAACATTCTGCTTAATTTCGCGCGCAGTTACATGTTCTCGCTCGTGCTCCCGCTTGGAATAGCGTTGCGCTCTTTTACGATAACCCGGAGCGCTGGAGGCGCGCTCATCGCGATAGCAGTAGGGTTTTACGTAGTGTTTCCACTCGCGTACATTTTCACTGGGGAAATTGTTGGCGCGCACTGCAAGGAAGTCGAATGCGGGAGGTACGGGAAAGTCGGCTGGGTGGGAATAGACGCGATAGACACGCTCATTGGAGGGAAGGGAACAGTGAACATGGCGGAGTTGATGACGATGGGCTTTCAAATGCTTAGGCCGAGCGGAAGCGGGTTCGCTGGAATCGGAGCTGCAAGCGATCCGGAAAAATTCGAGGGAAGCGCAAGTGACGAGAACGCCAGGTTCATAAACGAGTTCAACGCAGGCGGAGCGCTTGGCGCCATAACGTACGTGACGGTAATCGCATCAGTAGTGCTTCCGATAATGAGCTTGATAATAACGCTCCAGTTCATAAGAAGCCTCGCGCTCGTGATGGGCGCGGACGTTGACTTCAGCGCGCTCGTGAAAATAATTTAAAAAAGAAGAAACAACATGAAAAAAAAAGAAATTAAAAAAATGCTGCACGCAACTCGCAAAAAAAAACGGGTTGGAGGATAATGTGCAGGGAAATAAAACTCGTTGGAACGCAAACGAAAAAATAAGGCGGATGCTCGAGTGATGTTTTTGTTTGAGTATTGAAATTTGGAAGTTTGGAGTTTTGCTGAAAATTTTGGTGAAGGAACATGGTGGATGTTGTGAACGCGTGCACTGACCCGCGACAGTGGCTGGCGGGCTGGCAGGGGCTTGCTTTGATAGCGTTAGTCATTTCGTACTTGATAGTGTCGCTGTATTACATGATTGGAAAAATGATTTCGTCTCCAGTGGTTGAGGCGAAGGCTAAGAACGAGTTTTACCAGACGTTCATGACTACGATAATGGCTGCGTTTTTGGTTGGAATGGTGCCGGTATTGTGCGCGTTCAACTTGCGCGACGTTGGGATTAGGATGGACGGGAACTTGTTTTACGTCGCAGAGTTTTACGTCACTTGGGTTGTGCACAAGGCGATGCTCGTGCTCTCGCAAGTGATAGACTGGAACCACATAGTGTCCATCGCGTCGTCGCTTGGAATGGGGCGCACGGTGTACGGCGTGTCCATCACCAACTCGCCGCTTTCAGGATTCAGCGCGTTGACGAACGTCGTGAACATTCTGATGAGCAGCACGATGATTGCAGTGCTCGTGGCTTTCGCGCAGCTTGTAGTGCTGAAGTTTATTTACGCTGGAATGTTCAACATTCTCCTGCCCGTGGGAATAATTTGCAGGTCTTTCAGCTTCACGCGCGAGTTCGGAGGCGCGCTCATAGCAATAGCAGTAGGCTTCTTCCTGTTCTACCCATTGCTTTTGAACGTGGATTACTTTATAATCGGCCAGCCGACTGAAATGCCTGAGGACGCTGCGGACATGAGCGGAGCGATAAACGTAATGGACTTGTCAATAGACATGCTGACCAGCATAGGAGTTAAAATGCTTGGGGAACTGGCAGGTAGCATAGGCCCTGCTGCAGTCGTCGGGGCAGTCGCAGGAATGGTGACGGACATTATGGTAGTAATCATCGTAGTCAACAGGGTGATTGAAATATACATAGAACTCGTGACGTCCGGAGTCGCGGCGATTTTCATCAGCGCATTCCTGCTCCCGGCGTTGAACGGCATAGTGCTCGTGAGCACAGTGCGCGACTTGTCGCGCCTGCTCGGCACGGAAACAGACATTTCAACACTAACCAGAATGATTTGAAGACAATGAAAAAATAAAACAAAAAATTGAAACGCAGCATTGCAGGGGTTTGTGAGTTTAGAAGCCGTGAGTTTAAAGAGAGTGGTTCGAAACCAATCGAAACAATATTAGCAAAATCCGAAACGTTTAAACTTCAAAACTGAAAACAGGAGACTCGCTATGTGGGACACGACTGCAGCTGATGTTGCTGCCACGCTTGGAGGAAACGGGTGGCTTTCCATTGCTTCTCTAGCAGTGCTGACGATGTTTTTCGTGATTTCGCTTGCGTACATGGTGGCGTACGCGTTCAGCTTGATGGATTTGAAGCGCTGGGCGAAGACAGAGTTGCAGCAGGCGTTCGCGAGCGTTGTGCTAATCGCTTTGCTGTTCAGCGTTACGGTTGCTGAAGACGAGGTTACGACTGTTTCTTACGGAGTGGATTACGTTCAAGGGCTTGTCGAGTCGAGCGCTGCAGGCATAGTCGCGCCTGGAGTTGCCGGGGGCAAGGTGAGCCCGTTCGACGTTGCTTATGCGCAACTTCGCGCGATGCTCGACTGCACGAAGCAAAGGTATGCAGAGATTCATAACGACGTGATGTACATTGAAATGTTTTTCATGATGTACATCAAAATAATATTTCCAAGCTCGTTCACGTTGAGCTTGGGGGACATTATAAAAATGGCGATGATTCCAATGTGGCAGTCGATGAACCAAGTGTATTACGAGGGGAATAACTTGGTGTGGCTTGGGCTGGCGACGTATTTCCAGCTGAATTTTCTCTCGTGGGTTGAAACGTCTGCTTTCACAGTATTCCTACCGCTTGGGCTCGTGCTGCGCATTTTTCCGTTCACGCGCGGCGCTGGCGCTGTGCTCATGGCAATAGCTATTGGCACTTACTTGGTTTACCCGATGATGATGGTGGTAATGTACACGATGGTGGACACGCCGAAGGGTTGCGTGAAGCCTGAAATGAAGGTGGAGCCTGAAAAAATTTGCGCGTCTGACCCTGGCGCGTTCATCCAGCTTCAGAAACGGGCGGTGAACGCGCAGGCGAGCATAAGCAGCGGAGGGAGCGACACTGCGAAGATGATAGTGTACGCGTACTTTTTCCCGCTCGTGAACATCGTGGTGACTATCGCGTTCATTCGGACGATAGCAGGATTTCTTGGCGCGGACATTGCGGAAATCGGCAGGGGATTATTCAAATTAGTGTAAAAAAAAAAAAAACGAATGGTTCGAAAGTTTTGTTTAAGGGGTTTTGAATTGTTTTGATTTGTCTTGAGTAGTTTTGCAGTTTAGGAGTTTAGAAGTTTTGCTTCCGACAATTGCAGGGCAAGTCGAAACGTTTTATAGCAAACCCGAAAAGTAATTCGACGAAACCAACGAACAAAACTCGCGGGCGGCTCGAGCCGCCAACGTCGCATGAAAAGAGTTTCGGCGTTCAAGCGAAC
>JACRGF010000013.1 GCA_016212395.1 Microcaldota archaeon | reverse complement strand
GAGGAAACGAATAGTGCTTCCTGAAAGCTTGCAGTTGATTTGTTTTTTCGGGGCAGTAAGCGTTTGCGTTCCAATTATTTCCAGTGCGTTCCCTTCAACTCTCTTTATTTTCGCTCCGAACGCCTTCATTCCTTCTATTGTCGCTTGGATGTCGTCGCTTTCCAAAACGTTTTTTACAATGTTTTTTCCTTGCGCGAGCGAAGCGCACACTACTGCCCTGTGCGACACTGCTTTTGCAGGAGGCGCTTCAACGCGCCCGTTTGCTTTTGAAGGAAAAACAACTGCATCCATTGCAACCACTTGAAAGAGTTTGAACGGAAAGCGTTTTATTACTGTTTTCAGAACGCAAAACCAAACCTTTAAGTATCTGCACGTTTTAAACGTTTTGCACATAAAAACGTTTTGAGGTGGTTTTAATGGTCAGCATAACGCTTTCTGTTCCGGAAGAGTTGAAGAAGGAAATGGACAAGCATCCTGAAATGAACTGGTCTGCGATAGCGCGGGAAGCCATAAAAAACAGGCTCATGCTTTTGAAGAAGTTTGACGACTTTACTAAGGATAGCACGCTTACAGAAGAAGATGCTATCGAGTTAGGCAGAAAGGTGAATAAGGGGCTTGCTAAACGTTACGGGCTATCAAAGGATTGAGATAATGGACGTGGTTGTTGATGCAAACGTCTTATTCGCGGCTCTCATTAGAGATGGGCTTAGCATGGATCTTTTGCTGGATAGAAACCTGCATTTGTACGTTCCGGAATTTATTTTCGAGGAATTCTCCGCGCACGTTGATGAAATTTTGCAAAAAACGAAGAGAACGCGTGCAGAATTTGATGATGTTCGAAGCAATCTGGAGCAAATCCTTTCGATTGTGCCGAACGAAGATTTCGAGAAATATTTGGAAGAAGCAGTCGAAATATCGCCAGACAAAGAAGATGCTCCTTACGTTGCTTTGGCTCTCAAACTCAAGACTCCAATCTGGTCTAACGACAAGAAATTGAAAGAACAAAGCAAAATACTCATTTACAACACAACAGAACTTTTCTATTTCCTCAGGTCTTAATCATTTGGTTTTTTTTATGGTCATACTCAAAGAAGAAGGCATTCGCTTGTCTGTTCCGAAAACGGTTTTCTTTAATCCGCACATGCGTTTTTGCAGGAGCTTCAGCTCGCTTTTCATCGGCGCGCTCGATGCGGAGTTGTGCGTGCTTGACGGCATGAGCGCGTGCGGAGCTCGCGGGTTGCGTTACGCGTGCGAAAACTCTAATGTGAAGAAAATAACTTTCCTTGACTTGAACAAGAAGGCAGTGAAAGCAACCAAAGCGAACGTGAAGAAAAACAAGAAAAGCTTCAAGGCGCGTGCGCGCGTTATCAACAGCGACGTGAACTTGTTCATGCACGAGCACTCTGGAAAATTCAACTTTATCGAGCTTGACCCGTTCGGCTCTCCTCTTCCTTTCCTCTACGATGCTATCCGCTGCCTTTCGAAATTAAAGCGTTCTTTCCTTTCTGTCACTGCGACTGACACTGCAGTGTTGTGCGGGGCGAACTCGAAGGCGTGCGTGAAAAACTATTCCTCCAAGCCTTTGAACAACGAGTTTACGCACGAGAATGGAGTGCGCATTCTTCTTGCTAGCATTGCGCGCATTGCTTCCTTCTTCAACTTTTCCACCACTCCTCTTCTTTCACTCTCTAAACGCCATTACTTCAAGCTGTTCATTTGCTTCGAGCAAGGCGCTGATGCTGCAGTAGAGTCTGCAAAGAAAGCCAATGGTTTTGTTTTCTATTGTTCCAAGTGCCTGCACCGTTTTCCGAGTTTCCACCCTCTCGCAACTTCTTCTTGCTCTTGTGGCGCGCCTCTTGATTTCGGAGGGCCTCTTTGGCTTGGAGAGTTGTTTGACGAGCAAATTTTGAAGCGCATGCTCGAGTTGAATGAGGAGAGGAATTATGCGGACAAGAAAGAGCTGGCGAGCGTTTTGAGTTTGATGCTTGAGGAAGCGCGCTTGCCTTCATTCTACTTCGACTTGCATAAAATATTCAAAAACTATTCACTCCCACCCAAGAAAACGCAGGCAATTCTAGACGCTCTCAGAGCTGAAGGCTTCACTGCCTCGCGCACGCACTTTATTCCAACTGGAATAAGGACTGATGCTGGCATAAAAAAAATAAGGGAAGCAATCAAATCTTCAAGCGGAGTTTGAAGAGTTCCATCAAATTTTTCAATCCATCTCTGAATGCATTCAGTTTTTTTCTTCCGATTCTCTCTGAATACGTTATCGGCACTTCCTTGCATTTTACTTTCTTGAACGCTCTTATTTTGATTTCCTGCGAGAACGCCATACCGTCCGATTCAGGCATTATATCCTTCAATATTTTTTTCCTGAAAACCCACATTCCAGACTGAGAGTCCTTCAAATTAATTGAAAACAAAACGTTTGCAGTCATCGTCAGTATCATATTCCCAAGTAAATTTATCCTGCTCATCGAGCCTTCCTCTAATTTTCCGAACCTGTTGCACGTTATAAAATCGAGTTTTTCTCTCTCCAGCATTTCGACCAAGCGTTCTATTTCTTCAGTTGGATAACTCGCATCCCCATCCATCGTAACGATTATTTCTGCTTTTGTTTTTTCAAAGCCAGTCTTGTACGCTCTTCCATAACCTTTGCGTTTTTCTATGATGAGCCTTGCCTGTTTATTTTTTCTTACAATCTCAAGCGTTCCATCATTAGAATTTCCATCTACAATAAGCAAACCAACTGTTTCAGGAATCCGTTTAAAAACTTCTTTGATTCCTTTTTCTTCGTTCAAAGTCGGCATTATAAGCTCTACTTCTGCTCGTTTATTCAGATTCATACTAAAAAATTGAAGTCAATATTTAATTAAGTATTTCAATCAATTTACTGCTGTGCCTAATTCAAAAATCGATTTTGTTTTTTTGCTAAGCATTCTGCTTATTTTGGCTTTTCTTTTTGATATCAGCACTATTGAAACTGTTTTCAGCAAAAACGATGGCTTGAGCGTCAGTTTTGAAAAGCAGGCTGGTTGGCAGGAAAAACAGTTCAATGATTCAAAGTGGAGCAAGCAATATTTTTACGGCTCAAACTATTACGCGATACAGAATGATTGGGTTCACGACTTGTTTGTGAGACTAAAATTCTCAGCAGATCCTTCTAAAGATGCTGAGTTAAAGCTTTTTTCATCTGTTCGGGAAGTTTGGGTTAACGGGCGCTTGGTTTACACATGCAGTTTATGCAACACTTCTACTCAAGTATTTTCTCGTTCTATAAGCATTCCGCGGAATGTACTAAATACTGAGAACGTTCTTGCAATATACGCCCCGCACACTCCTAGTTATGAACGCACCAAGCACAGTTTGTGGAGCGACGTTTGGGAACGAACCGTTTCCCCCAAAAACATTTCTTCAAATTTGATAATTTACGATACTTCTCGTTCCATTTTATTGTTAAGCCCTGTCAAAAACATTTTTTTCAATCAAGCAAGCAAGTCAACGCTTCCAGTTACTTTTGGGGTGGGGGACCATCCGCTTCATTTATCCCGTTCTGTGTTTCTGGCAAGTGCTCTCAAAAGCCTATCCTTTCCTTCGTGGGATTGGAGAATCGAAGGGGGGTACCCGACTGAATTCTATCCTCTGGGCGCTCCGTTACTTGCTGTAACTGTTTACTTTCTTTTTGCCGGCCTATTTTCTATTGCCACTTCATACAAACTAATCGTTTTTTTCACTTACTTGCTCCCAATACTCGCGTTTTATTGTTTTTATTCGAAATACGGAATACCCCGTGAAGCAGCATTCACTGCTATTTTGATATACTCTTTAGCTAACGGCAATTATTTCTCCGGGCTTTTCAAAGAAGTAGCTACCATTGGGACTGTTCCGCATATCCTCTCGATTAGCGTATTGTTATTTTTCATCCCTTCCATTTGGCAATTTCTTAAAACTGGAAGCAATACCCACCTTCTCTTAAGCCTGGCACTAGCAACAGTTTCACTAAACACTAACCTGCGGGCTGTCCTATTTATTGCTTTGATTTTTTTGAGTTGTGCCACCTTTTTATTCAAGGCACTGCGCCTGCGTGGCATAATCACGAGAGCGATGCAGTTCGGCGTGTTATTGTTTGTGCTTAACGCCCCTCTTTTTTCTTCATTAATGCTATACGGCAATTTGTACTATTACCCTAAAGTGTTCACTACCAGCTCTCCTTTTGACGCATTGCTCATTTACTTCACCTCTGTAGATTTTTTCGTGCCTTTATTTGCGTTTTTAGGGGTTGTCTCTATCTTCAAAGACAAGCGTTCCGGTGAATTCGCCAGGCTTTTGGCAACAATTTTCACAGTGTCTCTGATATCATCTTTTGTGCTTAATTTGCTATTCCCTCAATTTTTCGAATTCGCAAGGGGGTTCACTTTTTTTGGCCCGCTTTCTATTTTGTTTGCATCAATGTTCCTATGCGCTCTATTGTACGCGTTAAAGCGTCAACTTTTTTTTTATACTGGCATTCTATTCAAAAATAAAATTGATTTTGCTTTAGGCGGGTTTTTGGCTGCGTGTCTTCTTTACATGTTTCTTCTCTTTTTATTCATAGTTTTATTGCTTAATGTCTCACAGAAATCTGTGATGATCGATGCTTCAACCAAGAATCCGGAGTTCATGGAATTGTCTGAACTGTCATTATTCATAAAAAATACTACTGCTCCCACGGACAAAATTTTATTTTTTGGTCAATTGAGCAGTTCATGGATTGGCCCGTATTGGATTCACTACTACTCCGAACGCGATATTTATTCTGACAGCCAGGTATGGCACTGGGTTAACAAAACACCATTGTACCTGAGTTCTGATTTTCTAAAGAAGCGTGGATTTGAATTCATAATCGTCTATCCTGACTTTGTTGAATACGCGTCTACTCGCTTGAAAATAAATTCAAGCAATTGGTTCGCAGAGTTTGAAAAAGACCCCGGGTTCGTTCAGATTTATTCTGGCAGGATCAAAGTTTTTCAAGTCAAAGGGTTTGAAAAGTTCGAGTCTATTGCAGGTGGAAACGATGTTTCGGTACTTTTTGCTAACCGGTCAAACCATGTGATCAATCTGACTGTGCGTAATAGCATTTCAACTTTTTTAACTATTCATTCCGCAAACCATCCTCGCTGGAATTGTTTCGTAAACGGCGAGCGCGTTCCTGTTTCCACAAACGAATACGGGGAAATCCAACTTGAAATTCCAGATGGGGAAAGCAGTATTTTTTGCGCGTATACCAATACTTTCATAGATGTTATTTCTTTGACCGTATCTTTTCTAGGGGTTATCCTGTTAATGCTATTATTCTTATCTGCTACCAGCATACTTCGGTGGGCAAAATGAAGCGTGTTCTGCTTTTGAATCCTCCTTCAAACGGTTTGGTTTTAAGGGATTATGCATGCAGTGATTCAAGTAAGGCGAATTACTACTGGCCTCCTATAGACTTGCTGGTTTTGAGTGGCATTTTGTCAAAGGATTTTGAAGTCCATGTTTTAGACGCGGTTGTAATGCGGTATTCAGAAGAACATGTTTTGAAAAGAATCCAGGTCATACAACCAGATATAATCGTCAGCCTCATTGCATCCGTTACTTTCAATGAAGACGAACGTTTCTTAGGAAAGCTAAAATCTTTGCTTGGCTGTAAAATTTTCGTCACTGGTGATATTGCTTGTTTCGAACCGTCCAAAACAATGGCTCGATTGCCTTTTCTGGATGGGATTATTCTTGACTTCACTTCA
Organism: Microcaldota archaeon; assembly: GCA_016212395.1. Classification (GTDB taxonomy): domain Archaea; phylum Micrarchaeota; class Micrarchaeia; order Burarchaeales; family JACRGF01; genus JACRGF01. The sequence continues at coordinate 3,184 of JACRGF010000013.1, read as the reverse complement.
AACGAGGTAATCAATCTGCTAAATGGCCTGGATTGTTTAGATTGCTATTATAAAACAGGTTCAAAGATTGTTTATGCTGGCAGGAGCAACGAGAAAAACTTTTCTTACCCTACTCCGCTGCATGAATTGTTTCCTTTAAGCAATTATTCCCTCCCCTATTCACGGAGTCGGAGTGTGACTACTCTATTGGTTAACAATTATGGTTGCCCGTACAGTTGCTCTTTCTGTGCTTCGTGCACGCTCGGGTTTAAAGTGAGGGATTCGGACAACGTTTTAGCCGAATTACGCTACATCAAGTCTATTGGTGTGAACGAAGTTTTTTTCAGGGATTTCACTTTCACTGCCCCGCCAGCCAGGGCGAAAGCAATCTGCAAAAAAATAATTTATTCCGGAATTAATCTCTCGTGGTCTTGTGAGGGCAGGTTTGACAATATCGATGAAGAATTCATCCAACTTGCCAGCAAAGCCGGTTGTTTCCTCATTTTTTTCGGAGTCGAATCCGGGGACCGCATGCAAATCAAAAACGTCCGCAAAGGCATAAATCTTGACGAAATAAAATCCAAAATTTATTTATGCAGAAAATACGGAATCAAAACGCTGTGTTCTTTTATTCTCGGCCTTCCTGGAGATAATGCGGATACTATGCGCCGAACAATCGATTATGCACTTGACATCGATTGTGATTACGCGTCTTTCAACGCGTACGTCCCGCGAATAGGTTCAGCGCTCGGAAAATCAGAAATCTGCGATATTGACTTTGACGCATTAAGCCAATTGGATCCTTCAAAATCGTCTAATAAAGAAGTTGAAAAATTCCTGAGAGTTGCAAACAAGCGATTCTACCTGCGACCTTCTTACCTCCTCAAGCAATTATCAAAATTAAAGTCTCCTTGGGAAGCCGTAAATCTCGTGAAGAACGGATTACGCATTTTTAAGCTATATAACGCATAAACTATTTTTTTCAGAGTGCTTACAATTCCACGTCGAGCTTCAAGTGTTCCTTTAATTCCCTGTACCTGTTTCTTATCGTCACTTCCGTTACTCCTGCGACGTCTGCTACTTCTTTTTGCGTTCTTCTTTCTCCGTTCATTGTTGCTGCGATGTACACTGCTGCTGCAGCAACTCCTGTCGGGCCCCTGCCTGCGATTAGCCCTTGCTTGATTGCTTGCTTTAAGAGTTCTATTGCTTTTTCCTGCACTTGCCCGCTTAGCTTCAATTCTGCAGTAAACCTCGGAATGTACTGGCTTGGGTCTGTGAGCGGAACGCGCAAATTCAACTCTTGCGCTATAAAGCGGTACGTTCTTCCGATTTCTTTTTTTTCTATTCCGCTCATTTCAGCTATTTCGTCTAGAGTTCTGGGAATTCCGTATTCCCTGCATATCGCGTAGAGCGCAGCAGACACTACTCCTTCAATCAGCCTTCCTCTAATCAGCTTCTTGTCAATGCACTTTCTGTAGAGAAGAGCTGCTGATTCTCGAATGTTTTCCGGAAGCCCCAAGTAGCTTGCAATCCTGTCCAGTTCGCTTAAAGCTATTGCCAAGTTTCTTTCCATGCTGCTTGCAATGCTTGCTCTCTTGTGCCATCTTCTCATTCTGAACAACTGCGCTTGTTTTTTGCTGCTTATCTTCGCTCCTCGAATGTCCCTGTTGTACTGGTCTATTTCAGTCACCAGCCCTTTGTTGGGGCGCATGTACTTGATTGGCGCTCCTCCTCTCGCTCGCTTTGCTTTCTGCTCAGCGTCGAACGCCCTCCACTCCGGGCCAGCATCAGCAATGTTTTCCGCGACAATCAAACCGCAGTCGTTGCACACTACTTCCCCCCTCTCATAATCGCGTGAAAGCTTTTTGCTCTTGCAATCCGGACACTTATCCCCCACAATCAACACCCCTACACTTCAAAGCCAAACAAACTATTCAAACCCGTAAACAAAACTACTGCAAAACAATTCAAGACTTCGCAAGCCAAACACTGCTTTACAGCGTTAAACCTAACGCTCCTCCACAATCCTTGCCTTGTCGCCTTTTGCAGAGAGCATACAGTCGAAGACTATTTATTTATAGGTTTTGGTTTGCTTCAGCAGAACGAGTTGAAAGCTGTTTGCGCCTCATTTTCCTGCTGTTTTGAAACTTTTATAAACTTGTTTTCGCCATAACCCCTTATTCAAGTAAGCAGGAGGAGCGGTTATGTTTGGAAAAAAACAGTTTGCAATGCTTGCATTCGTAATGTTATCCGGGCTTGTTTTCGCTGACGATTCCCAAATCGTCTTAAAGCTCGGGGAAATTTGCGGGAACGTGAAAGCAATTGTTCCCGTCGTTGCTTTGCTCATGTTCATTGTTGCTGGCGCTGTTTATGCTGCTGGGCAGATTATGGGCGCTGAGACTCGTGCTCGTGCGAACGTGTGGGCTACTGCAATGCTTGTTGGAGGCATTATCGGCTTGATTTTAGCAGCGAGCGCGACTTACTTTGTTCAAATGTTTTCAGCGTTTTCACTCGGCGGAGAGGGAACGTACGGAGAAGGAGTTACTGTAACGTGCTAGTGCGGGGGGATTGACATGAGCGGGTTGAAAGTAAACGTGATAATGGCAGTGCTGTTGTTCAGCACAATGTTAGCATCAGCTGGTGGTAGTACTGTACCGCAGATCGTCACGAAACTCGGAGAGATTTGCAAGAATTTCGTTTCTATTGTTCCCATCGTCGCGTTGCTCATGTTTATTGTTGCTGGCGCTGTTTATGCTGCTGGGCAGATTATGGGCGCTGAGACTCGTGCTCGTGCCAACGTTTGGGCTACTGCAATGCTTGTTGGAGGCATTATCGGCTTGATTCTTGCAGCAAGCGCTCCGTTCTTCATCAAAACGTTCGCGAAATTCTCTCTATGAACAACAGGCACTGGAACTTACGAAGACGACACTGAACTAAACCAAGCATTAAGCGCGTGCAACTTGACCGTCTAATGCTGTTGCAACTTCTTTCTTTTTTTCTTTCTTTCCCAGCAACGCAACGTTTGAACTATTGCTTTAAAAACATTGCTAAAGTAAAAGAGTTTTGTATTATCCCGAAATAAGGTTATCTCGAGAAATAAAGTAGGCTTCGTCGAAATACCTGAACTTATGAAAAAGCTTAATCAGAAGAAAATTCGGTGGATTGTAAGGGAGATGGAGAGGCGGGAGCTCTCCATGCATCAGAT
>JACRGF010000014.1 GCA_016212395.1 Microcaldota archaeon | reverse complement strand
GAACGCGTAATAACTCGCTGGAACTCCTGAAACTGAAGAGTTGGTGATCGTCGAGTGGTTGGAATTGGAGAAGTAGAACGCGCTCCGCACGTTGTCTTCAAAGGAATCGTTCAGGAAAAAAGAGTAATTAGACGTGGAAATGTACGCACCGTATAGAGTGTTGTTGAACACGCGGTTGAATGAAATCGTGGTGATGAAAGAGTTTTCCAGGTAAATGCCTAACTCGGAGTTGTTGTAGACAGTGTTGTTGGAAACACGGGCGTTGTTGGTTAAAAAAACGCCTATTCCATCCGAATTGAAGGAAACAGAGTTGTTGGAAACAACGGAGTTGCTGCTGGAGTCGTTGACCGAGATTCCGAGAGAGTTTTGGTAGACAGTGTTGTTTTCAATGAGAGAGTTGGGCGAGCTTGTGACGGATATGCCGGATGAATACTCTCCGTTGTGCCAGTAGACAGTGTTGTTGTACACGTTGTTTGAAGGAGATGAACTTATAGTGATGCCGTTGCTGTTGCCAGTGTTGTTGCTGACAGTGTTGAGGAATACGTTCGAGCCGCTGTCGCAGGAGTATAATACAATGCCGTCATTCGCATTGCTGCTGGCGATGTTGGAATAGATTTTCAAATCGCTTGAACTTGTAATGCGCAAGCCATAGTTCGAGTTGTTGGACGCGTTGTTGCTTGAGAAAGTAATGTTGGGAGAACTTTCCAAATACACGCCGTTCCCTGAATTGTTCAAGGCAAGGTTGAAGAAGACAGTGTTGTTCGGGCTTTGCATGAAGTAAAAGCCTTCCTGGGAGTTGTTGCGCGCAGTGTTGGAGAACAGCGTGTTGTTGTAGGATTGGTAGACGTAAAACCCGCGGGTGTTGTTGAACGCGTTGTTCGAGTTTATGGAGTTGTTGAAAACAGACTGCAAGGAAATTCCATAATTCGAGTGGTTTGAAACGTTGTTCGAGTAGACAGTGTTGTTGGTTGAGCTGCTGCCGAGCGAAATGCCTGCCGTGGAGTTGTGGGCGTTGTTGAAGTAAACAGAGTTGTTGGACGAGCCGGATAAAATGATGCTGTAGCCTGAATTGTTGAACAAGTTGTTTGAGTAGATGGAGTTGTTGAGTGAAGACTCTAAAGTAACTCCTGTTGAACTATTCGAAGCGTTGTTTGAGTAAACGAGGTTGAGGGAGGAAGAAGAGAGTGACACGCTTGTGCTGGAGCAATTGTAGGCGTTGTTCGAGTGGATAGTGTTGTTCAAGGAATTTGAGAGCAGGATGCATGAAGAAAGGGCTAAGGAAACGTCGTTGGAGCGCACTGAATCGTTGGAAGAGTAGTAGAGGTAAATGCCGTACGATGAACTGTTTCGGATCGTGTTGGAGTAGATAGAGGAGTAGTTGGAGTATTGCAGGTAAATGCCACTGCCGGTCATGTTGAGGATAATGTTGGAGTAAACAGAGTCGTTTATCGAGCTTGTTACGGAAATGCCTGACTGCGAGTTGTTTGAAACGCTGTTGGAGTAAACATTGGAGTAGTTGGAAGAGTCGAGCGCTATTCCCGTGTTCGAGTTGTTGTAGACATTGTTGGAATAAATGTTGACGTAGTTCGCTTGGTAGACGCGAATGCCTTGCATCGAGTTGTTGAATACAGCGTTCGAGTTGACGGAGTTGTTGTTGGAGTTTATTGATATTCCTTCCGAGTTGTTTGAAACGCGGTTGGAGTAAACAGTATTGTTTTCAGAGTAATCGAAGATGAAAATGCCTGTTGAAGACGAGTTGCTGACGTTGTTGGAGTGGATGGTGCTGTTTGAAGTGCCGGATATTCGCATTCCGTACGTGTTGTTGAAGAGGATGTTAAAGTTTATTGAAACATTCCGGGCTGAAGAAGTGGATATGCCTTCACTGCTGTTGCTCACGTTGTTGGAGTAGACGGTGGCGTTTGAAAGGACAGATGTCATAATGCCGATGTGCGAGGCGTTGTAAACATTGTTTGAGTATATCGTGCTGTTGGACGAGCTTATGCGTATGCCGTCCGTAACTTGGTAGATAGTGTTGGAATAAATGGAGTAGTTGACAGTATCGCTGGACGTGAGAATGCCAGTAGGGCAGTTGTAAATGGTGTTTGACGAGATGACTGTGCTGTTTGCAGATATCGCGTAAAAGCCGTACTGCGTGTTGTTGGAAATGTTGTTTGCCGAGAACGTGTTGTTGTTGGAGGTTGCGATGTAAAATGCAATGGAATTGTTGAACACGTTGTTTGAGTTGATGGAGTTGTTGTCTGAAAACTGGACGAAAACTCCGGAATTCCAGCTTCTTGAAACGTTGTTGTTAGTGACAGTGTTGTTCGGGCTCGTGTAAACGTGTATTCCGTACTGCGAGTGGTTCGTAACGTTGTTCGAGTGGACAGTAATGTTGCTCGAAACTGAAAGTTGAATGCCGATTTGAGAGTTGTTGTAAACATCGTTGTAAGAGACAGAGTCGTTCACGCTGCCCCACACGAGAATTCCCACGTTGTTCGAGTTGTTGTAAGCGCGGTTGGAAGTAATGTTTGAAGAGTTGGAACGCGAGAAGATTATTCCGAAGGCGGAATTGTTCCAGGCAGTATTGTTGATGACGTCGGAATTGAGGGTATCAGTGAAACCGATGCCGTTGGTAAAGTTTCTAATGTTGCAGTTTTTGACTATGACGTTCGTCCTGCCTGTAGCGTTCACGCCCACGCCGTTTCCTTGGCCGGTAATAGTGTAGCCCGCGCAGTCGAGAGTAATTGAGTTTGCAGTAATGTTGAAGCACGAGCTTGTTGCCTCGAGGTTGCTTGTGAGAGTCGTGCTGGTGGAAATGTCTCCACAGCCGAGTATCACTTCAACTTGCCGGGTGCTGGTAATGTTTATGGTAGATGAGTAAGTGCCTGTTCCAGTCTTGTTCGCGAGGAACACGTTGCGGTTGTAGTAAACAGTTGAAAACCCGAAGGTAGTGTCGTTCACGATGAACCACGAGGTCAACCCGCTCGCGTCCGTCTGGCTTGAGTGAAAGCGCGTGCCGATCGCGTTCGTAACGTTCACGTCTGCTCCTTGAAGGTTGCTTCCAGCCCCGTCAACAACGTGAACGCGCACGAACCACGTGACAGTCAAGTTGGAAGTAGCGTCATTGTAAATGCTGTTGTAGTGAAAAGTATTGTTGAGCGCAGTGTTGTTCCACGAGCCGGATATAGAGTGGAAGGACTGCGGGCTGCCTGCGCCAGTAATGTTGGTGATTGAACTGTTGATTACTTGAGAATGGTTGGACGCGTAAAAGCTTATTTCGTACTGCTGGTTTGTTGAAAGGGTTTCGTTCAGCAGGAAGGAATAATTTGATGTGGAAATGCTGAACCCGTCGAGCGTGTTGTTATAGACGCGGTTGAAAGAAAAGTTGTTCGAATTGGCATCAGAAAGGTAAAAACCGTTTTGCGTGTTGTTGAACACGCGGTTGTAGGAAAACGTGTTGTTCAATGCGCTGGAGAGTTGAAAGCCGTTCTGCGTGTTGTTGGAAACGTTGTTGTAAGAGAACGTGTTTCGGGGAGTGCTTTCCAAGTAAAAACCGTGACGCGTGTTGTTGAAGGCGTTATTGAAAGAGAACGTGTTGAGCGGCGCGTTGCGCACGTGAACTCCGTACCAAGAATTGTTAAACACGTTGTTGAAAGAAAAAACGTTGTCTTGGGAGATGATGTTGATGTAAACGCCTTCGCGGGATAATGACACGTTGTTGAAGGAAACGTTGGAGTTGTAAATCGCTTGGAAGCTTATACCTTCACCACATTGGGAAACGAGGTTGTACACGATAGTCAAGTTTCTCGCAGAATTTTCAGCGCCTATGCAGATTGACGAGTTTGAAATGTTGTTTGAAGAGATGGTGTTGTTGCTGGACCCACCTGAAAAGATGCTGTCTGTGTTGTTGTGAATGTTGTTGAGGGTAATGTTTGAAGAGTTGGAGTCTATGAAGAGTATTCCGAAATTAGTATTGTTCCAAATATGGTTGTTTGTAATGTCTGAGTAGTTTGTTTTCGTGAAATTAATGCCGATAGCAAAGTTGCGAATGTCACAGTTTTTGATGATGATGTTTTTTCTTCCAGTAGCGTTCACTCCAGCGCCGTTGCCGTTTCCGCTGATCACGTAATCAGCGCAGTTCAAGTTCACGCCGTCTGCAGTGATTTCAACGCACGTTGAAGTGGAAGGAGTCCCGCCAGTGAGCGTGCACGAGTTGCCTGGAGTTGCAGCGCACGTGGTGCATGCGGCGCACGAGTCGCACGTTGCAGCGTTCAACAAAGGAGGGAAGAGGAAGAACGCGAGTAGCAGTAATGTGATTTTGAAGCTATAGCAAACCACGGAAGTAATTCGATAAAAGTCTAATGATTCTTTCTCGTGGTTTGCTATAAGCAGAGCAGAATTACTTTTCGGCTCTGCTGTAATGCTAACTCGTAAGGGTTTAGTCAATTCAACACCGTTTCTTGCCTTCAACGAAGTTGAAATGGAGTGTGAATGTATTTAAACATTTTCCTCGCGCGCGCACGCGCGCGTTCGGAGAAAAGAAGCAGGAACGGCAGAAGAAAAAGAGGAGCGAATGGCAAAAAAAAGCAGTGGGAATAAAAGTAAACGCGTTCTGAAGCAGAGCAACTGGCAAAAAAATGAATGAAAATTAGAGTGAACGCGTTTTGAAGCATGGAGCAACTGATAAAAAGTGAATGAAAATGAAGTAAACGCGCTTTGAAAGGAAAGCAATTGATAAAAAATGATTAGAATTAAGGGTAAACGTATGTTTTCTGAAGAAATTGCGGGGAATGCTGTCAAAGCGTGCTTGCTTGAAGCGTTGAGTTTTCCAAAGCCTGGGAACGTCACGCCTTTCAATGAGTTTGAGGACTTGAAGCACAAAGATTTCGTGAAGGCAGCGAAAGCAATAAGGAAAGCATGCGAACTGGCTGCAAGAAGAGGAGGGGAAGTTAAGGGGGGAAAAAGAAAAGCGCGAGATGCTGGGTTGGGTGAATTGTTTTTTTTTGCAGCGCGCGATACTATGAGAAAAGTGAGGAAAAAAACTAACGTGAACGCGGGAATAATTTTGTTGCTCGTGCCTTTGTGCGCTGCGTACGGGTTGGTTTGGGAAAGAAAATGGAAGAGCGAGCGGGAAGTAAAGCGAGCAGTAGAAAAAATTGTTTCTAGTGCGAGTGTTGACGATGTTGTTTTGTTGTTTGAAGCGCTGAAAATGCTGAAGCCGAGAGTGAAAAAAAGCTTGAAGAGAGGGGAAGTTGATTTGCTTGATGAAGAAAGTGAGAAGAGATTGCGTGAAAAAAAAGTTTGCTTGCGTGAAGTGCTTCAAGCGAGTTTCGGATTTGTTCCTGCGGAACTGCTGAATGGTTTTGAAAAAAGCTTTAAAATTGCAGGGTGGCTGGAGGAAGAAGAAAAGAAAATGAAGAAAAAAAGAGAGAGTGAAAGAAAAGATTGCGCGGGGGAAGCAATAGGGAGCGCGAGTGGAGTTTGCAATAGAAAAGCGAGCGAGAGAAAGATTGTCGCGCAAGTTTTTCTTCGCGCGCTCGCGGAATGGCGGGACTCGCTCGTTGAGTTGAAGGGGGGAGAGAAAAAAGCTGGAGAAGCGAGGGGGAAAGCAGGAGAAGCGTTGAAGGCAGGAGGAGTTTTTTCCAAGGAGGGGATGAAGGAAATAATGGAGTTGGACGAGTGGCTGCGCGCGCGAAGGCTTAACCCGGGAAGCACTGCGGATTTGGCGTGCGCGGGAATTTTCATTGCGTTAATGAACGGCTTGAAGTTGTAAGGAGTTGCGCGCTGGCTTTCGCAGGTTGATGAATGGCTTGAAGTTGTAGCAAGTTGAAGCAGGAGAGGGGGGATTTTCATTGCGTCGATGAATAAGTTTGTGTTGTAATTGCATGAGGCGCGTTTGGTTGAACGGGCAAAGGGGAATGAACAGTTTAAAATTGTAGTGTTCAATTGTATTTCCATTGTTTTTTCGGGTGGTTGCGCGTGGTTGACAAGGAAACTTTGGACGTGTTGAAGACTCTTGTTTCGGTTGCTGGAATTATAGTGAGCGTAATGGGGCTTGTTGCGGTAGTGCTCGCTTATTTTTTCGTTTCGCCGGTAATTTCCCTTGGGGAAGAGACTGTTTTGAAGAATGTTGATGGAAGCGCGACGATTGTCGCCGGGGTTGGGGCGAGTTATGACAACGTGAGCGCGGCGTTGGGCGAAGTGCCTGTCGCGCTGGACGGCTCGAGCACGGCGTTCAAAAGTTTTTCTGAAACTGAAAAAAAGGTTGCTATAGTATTGAATTCGCTGGCAGGAGCTGGAAACGCTTCTAGTTCAGCTGACGCTGCAGTCGCGGGGCTTGACGCGTCGTCGCTGGATTTTGAGAACGCGGGCAGTGCTGCTGCGAACGCTTCAGCAAAAATCAAGGTTGCGAGCGTGGCGTTGAAAAACTCGAAGCTGAGCTTGCTGAAGGTGGAGAGGGACTTGCAGGAGGCTAAGAATGAAGTGAAAAGCATTTTCGGAAACTTGCGCAGCGCCATGCTGTTGGCTTCAGCGTTGTTCGCGTTAGTGTTCCTCGTGCTGCTCGCGTACTCGCTCTCGAACGCGTTAGGATGGTAGAAGCAATTGTGAAGTTTAGAAGTTTTGGAGTTTAGCGGTTTTGTTTGTGGCGGTTTAGAAGTTTCGTAGTTTCGAGATGTTGGTTCGAAACTTCAAAACCTCAAAACTCGAAACTGTTTTGTTTGGTGGTGTTGCTTTTGGAGAAGGAAAAAGCGTTGCTTGTCGTGTGTGATGGCTTGGGGGATTTGCTTGTTGACGGCGCGACTCCGTTGCAGCGTGCGCGAAAGCCTAATTTGGACGCGTTGGCTGAAGAGGGCGCGTGCGGGCTCGTGCACGCGATTGGCAGGGGAATCGTTCCGGGGAGCGACACGTCGCACTTGGCGTTGTTCGGGTACGACCCTTACAAGTATTACAAGGGCAGGGGGACTTTTGAAGCCCTAGGCGCTGGAGTAGAGTTGAAGCACGGCGACGTCGCGTTCAGGGCGAATTTTGCCACTGTCGACGGTAAAATGAACGTGGTGGACAGGCGGGCTGGAAGGATTGAAACTATTGAAGCGCGAAAGCTTGGCGAGGAATTAAACGGGTTGAAAGTCAACGGGGTTGAAGTCGTATTCAAGCCGACGACGGAGCACCGCGCGACGCTCGTGTTCAAGGGCGCAGGGTTGTCGAACGCGATTGGGGATACTGATCCGCACGGAGGCGGGAGAGTCTTGCTTTCGAAAGCTTTGGATGATTCGAAGGAAGCGGGAAAGACTGCGGGCGCGTTGAACGAGTTCACGAAAAAAAGTTTTGAAGTGCTGAACAAAAGCGAGTTGAACGCCGAGAGGAAAAAGAATGGAAAACAGCCTGCGAACATTTTGCTGTGCAGGGGCGCGGGAATTTTCGAGAAAGTGCCGAGCTTGAGGGACTTGCACGGTTTCGAGAGCGCGTGCATTGCAGGAGGCGCGCTCTACAAAGGAGTCGCGAAATTCGTTGGAATGAAAGTGCTGAAAGTGGAGGGCGCGACTGGAACTCTCGAGACGGACTTGCACGCGAAAGCAAAGGCAGCGCTGGGCGCGTTGAAAGAATTCGACTTTGTGTTCGTGCATGTGAAAGGATGCGACAACGCGAGCCACGACGGAAACTTGAAGGCGAAAATAAGAATGATTGAAAAAATAGACGAGATGATGGGCGAACTTCGGAAAGCAAAAGCAAATATTATAGTCACGGCAGACCACTCGACTCCAGTGAAGTTGAAGGAGCACTCGTGGGAGCCGACACCCATATTGTTTAACGGGCCGAAAGTGCGCGTTGACGGAGTGAAAAAATTCGACGAGATAAGCTGCGCTGGTGGCGCGATGGGGTTGATGAACGGGCTTGAAGTAATGCCAGTGATAGCAGGGTTGATGGGAAGAGCAAAAATGTTTGGGTGTTAAGAAATTTTATCTATGCGGTTTTGAATTGTTCTGAATGGTTTTGCTTCTGTGGTTTTGATTTGTCTTGCGAAACAAGCCAGAACGACTGCAGAACAAGTCAAAACGTTTTAAGTTTTGTTTTGGCAGGTGGTTGGGTTGAACTCGCTTGGAAAAATGTTTAAACTGGCTGTGTTCGGGGAGTCTCACGGAAAATGCGTTGGCGTGGTGGTGGACGGCTGTCCTGCTGGCTTGAAGGTTGACGAGAGGAAAATTCAGGGCGAGCTTGACAGGCGAAAGCCTGGGCAAAGCAAAGTGGCTACGGCACGGAGCGAGAGCGACAAGCTCGTCGTGTTGAGCGGAGTGTTTGAAGGCAGGGCGACTGGAGCGCCTATAGCAATGCTCGTGTGGAACGAGGACGCGAAAAGCGTTGATTACGAGAAAATGAAAAACCTTCCAAGGCCAGGCCATGCTGATTTCACGGCGCAGGAAAAGTACGGGGGTTTCAACGATTATAGGGGAGGCGGAATTTTTTCAGGCAGGGTTACTGCAGCGCTCGTAATGGCTGGAGCGCTCGCAAAGCAAGTGCTTGAAAGCAAAGGAATAATAATTGCGGCGCACGCGAAAAAAATCGGTTCTGTTGAAACCAGCAGGGAATTTTCCGCGAGCGAAATGGCGCGCGAGAGCGAGAAGAACATTGTGAGAAGCGCGGACGCTTCTGCTGCTGCTCGAATGGTGAGGGAAATAGAAAAAGCGAAGAGCGAGGGCGACAGCGTAGGCGGAGTGGTGGAGTGTGTTGCTGAAGGCGTGCCTGCGGGAATAGGCGAGCCTTTGTTTGAAAAGCTTGACGCTGAAATAGCGAAAGCGTTGTTCAGCATTCCTTCAGTGAAAGGAGTCGAGTTCGGAAGCGTGAAAGAGAAAGGAAGCGGGAATAATGACGAGTTTGTAGTAAAGAACGGATGTGTTTCGTGCAGGACGAACAACGCGGGCGGAGTGCTCGCAGGCATTTCAAGCGGAATGCCGTTGAAGTTCACCGTGAAAGTAAAGCCAACGTCAAGCATTGCGAGAAAACAAAAGACTGTGAACTTGAAGACGCTCAAGCAGGAAGAGCTTGAAGTGCACGGAAGGCACGACGCGTGCATCGTTCCGAGAGTAATTCCAGTAGTTGAAGCTGCAACGGCAGTTGTCCTGCTTGACCAGTTGATGCAAGCGCAGAAGATAGGCAGGATAATAAAGTAACGAGTGGGTAAGCAATGAGCAACGAAAAAATACGCGAACTGCGCAACAAAATAGACGCTATAGATGAAAAGATAGTTTCGCTTTTGGACGAGCGCGCGTGCGTGGCAAAAGAAATAGGTGAAGTTAAAAAAGCTGAAGGCAAGCCGGTTGTTGACAGGGAGAGGGAGAAAAACATTTTGGAGAAAGTGAAAAACTATTCGAAAACGATTTCAAGCAAGGCAATGGAAAAAATTTTCAGGAAAATAATTGAAGCAACCACTGAAATAGAGAAAAAAACAAGTGAAGGGGGGAGTTGAATGAACATTGCTTTTCTAGGCCCGAAGGGAACGTTTTGCCACGAGGCAGCTGAAAAACTTGCCGGAAGCGCTAGCGAACTCGAGCCTTTCGCTTCGATTGAAGACGTGTTCGAAGCAGTGGAAAACGAAAGTGTTGACGCTGGGGTAGTGCCTATAGAAAACAGTGTTGAGGGAAGCGTGAACAGCACGCTCGACTGCCTTGCTTCAACGAACGTGAAAATAATTAGAGAGTTAAAGCTCGCGGTAAAGCAGAACTTGCTGGCATTGCCTGGAGTGGAGTTGAAGAGCGTGCGGAGGATAGTGTCGCACCCGCAAGCGCTCGCGCAATGCAGAAAATTCCTGAAAACAATAAAAGCAGAACACGCTGAAGCAAGCAGCACCGCAAAAGCATGCCAAACGCTCGACGATGAAAGCGCTGCGATTGCAAGCAAGCTGTCCGCGAAAATTTACGGGCTTACAGTGCTGAAGGAAGGAGTGCAGGATTACGCGGAAAACGCCACTCGCTTCGTGCTATTGTCTAAGAAAAACGAGAGTCCGACAGGCAAAAAATGCAAGACGTCAATAATTTTTTCAGTAAAACACGCTCCCGGAGCGTTGCACGAAGCGCTGAAAGCATTCGCAGTGCAGGAAATAAATTTGACGAAGATAGAGTCGCGCCCAAGCAGGCAAAAAAAATGGGAGTACTACTTTTACGTGGACTTTGAAGGAAACTGCGAAAGCGAAAAAGCAAAGAAAGCGCTGAAAGAACTCGAAAAACACGCGAAATTCGTGAAAACGCTTGGAAGCTACAACGAAGCATAAGCAAACACGCAAGCGAAAAAAAAAGAAAAAAACGAGTGGAAAAAAAAAACTAAAACGAGCGCAAGCGACTATTTTTTTTCTTCTACCTGCACCTGCCGGTTGTTGCATCGCAAGTAGAGCCTGGGCAGTCCGCGTTCGTCGTGCACGCTATTGGAACGCATGTTCCGGCTGCGCACGTTGCAGTCGGCCCGCAGTCTGAATCAGCGTCGCAGGCGCTCGAGCGAGTGGCGCACAAGTGGGTGACGGAGTCGCATACTTGCCAGTCGCTGCAGTCAGAATCCGCAAGGCAGTAGCCTGCGCTTGCCTTGCACGAGTGAGTCGCATCGTCGCAGTACTGCCAGCCTTTCTTTCCGCCTTCACAGTCGAGGTAGTCACTGCACGAGTCGCGCTTCGCCTTGCAAACGTGCGCTTTCGAGTCGCACAACTGCCACGACTGGCAACCTGAATCGTCGTCGCAGAAAACATCGCGTATAACGCACCTGTGAGTGTCATCGTCGCACTTCTGCCACTTTTGGCAGTTCAAGTCGTTGTTGCAAAAACCGGTTTTTACTGCGCACTTGTGAGTTTTCGCCGTGTCGCACGACTGCCACTTTTCGCAGTTCGCTTCAGTTTCGCAAAAGCCCTGCGCAGGGTAGCACGTGTTCGCAGTAGAGTTGCATAATTTCCAACTGTCGCAATCAAAAGAATCAACGCACTTGCCTGCCTGCGGAGAGCACTTGTGAGTGGACGGATTGCAGTACTGCCAGTCTGCAGTGCAGAAAGAATTGTTCAAGCAATAGCCGAACTTCACTTGGCACTTGCGGGCGACAGCGTCGCACAACTGCCACGAGTCGCAGTCAACGTCTGAATCGCACAATCCGGACTTGTACCTGCACTGATGCGACTGCAAGTCACAGCCCTTGTCCGCAACACCGCCGCAGTCAACATCCTTCAAGCAATACCCAGTGCGCAAGACGCACTGCTTCTTGTTAGTGTCGCAAGACTGCCACGCCTGGCAATCGCCGTCAGTCTTGCACGTTTTCGAACCGCTCGTGCAACCGAACAAAAACAAGCCTGCGACAACCAGCAAAGCTAAAAACAAAAACTTGCGCATTGAAACCACGACCAGCAAACTTGAAACGAAAAAAAGTTATGCACGGAAAGTAAATTAAAAGCTATTGTTTCGTTTCAGGCGCTTGCCAACAGCTATAGCAAACCATGAATATCGTTCGACAAACTGAACGAGTTTGGATTAGAACGAAAAAACAATTCTTGCACGGCGTGGCGGTCGAGCGCGTTGACGCGCGAGAGCATTCGACCGCAGTCGAATTAACTCGAGCCGCCCGCGAGCGTGTTCGTTCAGATTTTGTCGAATTACTTTTCGGTTTTATTATAACATTAAATGCAAAAAAAAGTTTTGTTTTGCTTCAAACAATCGGCTGGTAGTTTGCGACGAGTTCTCCAGTCGCAACGCGCTGGTTTTCAGGCTCGTCTATGTAAACGTACTTGATGTAGAGAAATCCTGAAAAGTGGTCGCCCACTGTTCCAGTTGCTTTCGAGCCTCCAGCCAAATAACAGTTTACTCCCTCTACAGTGCCAATCCTGCCTGTTTGAATCGACACTTGCTCGCTTTCAGCAAAAGACTGGAGCTTCACGTCGCTCCCGGCACTCGTTTCTTCAGCAGGGTTCAACGCGCCGGAGTTAGTGCAGCCTGCAGCAACGACTTTCACTTTCTTCGGCAACCCGTTGTTGAACGTCGCAGAAAGAACTCCAGTAGTCTTCAAGTTGAAAGACAAGCAACTCAAGCCTGTTTGAATGTTGCACCGTTCAGGAGAAGGAGGGTTGAAAAAACCCATGTAAACCAAGCCAGCCAAAACAACGATTATGAGAAGAACAGCCCAACCGTAAGACATCAAGTACTCCATCGCCGATTGTGCACGCAACTTGCGAACATTTTGTGAAGACTTGCCTTTTGATTTTCGAACACTTGTTTTTTTCATGGTTATCAACGTTCTAAATGCAAAAGAATAAAAATGAAAGTTTAAGGCTGGTATTTTAAAGAGAGTTCCCCGGAGTTCACGCGGTACTGCGGAATTCTCTCGTCGCTAAAATAATATTTGACGTATAGCTTTGCCTGGAAATTCTTGCCTACAGTCCCTCCGGACGCGAGTGCGCCGTTAGATTTCAGGCAGTAAAAGTTGCCGACGCTCAAAGTAGAACCGACTGGGATCTTCACGTCAACAATGTCTTGGTACCTGTTCGTTCCAGTTGAGCCGGTGAGAGTAGTGCCTGCATTAAACGCTTTTTCTTGAGTGCATCGAATTTGCGTTACAGTAATTTCTTTCGGCAAGTTGTTCGAGAGCTTGGCGCTCATTACGCTGTTTACAGCCAACCTGAAGCTTGAACAAGTTATTCCAAGTTGAAGCTGGCATCATTCTGGAGTCTGCGTTCTGAGCACGCCCAAGTATATCAACGCCGCGAGCACCACCACAAGAGCGAGAAGCGCCCAACCGTACGTCATGAGATATTCCATCGCGGCTTGACCGCGCAAGACGCGAGCAGAAAATGCGGGTTTCTTCAACGTCTTAACAACGATTTTTTTCATATCGCCAAACCTGCTGTTGAAATAAAAAAGAAAGAAAAAGAAAAAAGAAAAAAAGAGGGGGAAATTAAGGCTGGAACTTCACGTTCAAGTCGCCGGCGTTAACGCGTGGCGAGCCAGAGCCTTCGTCCGTGTAGTAGTATTTCACGAACAGTTTTCCAACGTACGCATTCCCGACTGTTCCACTGGTTGCAGTAGTGTCGTCAGTGCTAGTGCATGTTGCAGCGGATAATGCTACAGTCGAGCCAACTGGGATTGCTGTCGTAAGGCCTGTTGTCTTGAACGTGCCTGTTCCTGGATTGAACGCAGTGTTCTTAGTGCAGTGAACTGCAGTGACAGTAATTTCCTTGCCCAAGCCGTTTGACAAGCTCAAGGAAAGCGCTCCTGAAGAACCAACTAGCCTGAACGAGTTGCAGTTTATTCCAGTCTGCAGTTGGCATCGTTCTGGCGTTGGAACGTTGAATACGCCTAAGTATAATAGCGCCGCGAGTACTACGACGATGACGAGGATTGCCCACCCATACGTCATTAAATACTCCATGGCTGCTTGTCCTTTTCTCATCATTTTTTACCACCCCTGAAAAAAACATTTTTCTGACTGAATTTTTGTTTGGGTGAGACTATTTTTAAATGTTTCGCGAAAGCATGCGGGATTAAATCATTGAAGAGAGAAAAGGAAATGGCAAAGGCAAAGTGAAGCAGTTGCAAAAAAGGGAAGGCGCGCATGGAGTTGACGAGTTATGGTTGAATTGAAGTTTTTGCATAACGAGCCTGCGTTGCTTGCAGGCAGGAGGCTTGTTGTTGCGGACTTGCATTTGGGCTTGGAGCGCGAACTCTTGGCTAGGGAAGAAACCGTGTCGTTCACTATAGAGTTGAAAGAGAAAATAATCAGGTTGGTGGAGGAGACGAAGGCGGAAAAACTGCTGTTGCTTGGGGACGTGAAGCACGCTGTGCTGAAGACAAGCGAGCGAGAGTGGGTGGAGTTGAAAGAGTTTTTCAAGGAGTTGAGCAAGCGAGTGCAAGTGGAGGTAGTGAAGGGAAACCACGACGGCGGAATTGAAAGAGTGGTTGGAAGTGAAGTGAGAGTGTTTGAGGCGAATGGTTTTTGCAGGAAGGGCGATGCGCGAGGTGGAAAGTTGGCGAGTGTTTTTGAAGCGAGCGGGTTTTGCGATGAATTGGTGGGCTTTTGCCATGGGCAAGCGTGGCCTGACGCGAGACTGTGGGCTCAAGACTATATTATTATAGGGCACGAGCATCCTGCAGTAGAGTTTGTGGACGAAGTGGGGGGAAAGAGCGTGCGAAAAGCGTGGGTTGTTGGCGGAATTGATGTTGAAAAAGCGAGGGGGAAGTATGTGAAAGCGAGGGGGAAGTTGAGGACTGGAAAGAATGAGCGAAATGGTTTGCAGGGCGAGCATGCGGAAATTAATGAGGATTTGCAGGTTGTTGTGATGCCTGCGTTTAATGATTTGGTGTGCGGGAGCGCGTTTAACTCGAGTGGTTTCAAGGGCATTGGCCCGTTGTTTGAAAACAACGTATTTAAATTAAGCGATGCTAAAGTGTTTTTGCTTGATGGAACGAGTGTGGGAAGTGTTGAGAGCTTGAGGAAGAAGGAATGAATTGTTATTGTTAGAGTGTTTAGAGGTGTGTTAGCATGGCGAATGTGCGTGGAAGGAGAATGCTTGTAAGGTGTGCGCAGTGCGGGAGGAGCGTGCCGAGGGGGAAAGCTGTAACGTTCGAGAAAGGCGTTTCTTACTCGACGGACTTGCGCAATCCTGCAGAGGACATTAAGTATTTCGAGCGCATGAAAGTGTATTACTGCCCGAGTTGCGGGAAGCATCTTCACATTTACGACAAGAAGAAAGCGCAGATGATGCGAAAGTATAACAAGTAAGCAGGAGGGAGGATGAATGAAGGCTGAAGCGCTTGTTCACTTGAAGGACGCTCCGGGAACGCTTTTGGAAGCGTTAGCCCCTATTTCCGCGCACGGCGGGAACGTGTACAGCATTTCTCATTTCCGCGAGAGGATAAAAGGCGGGGCGGTTCCAACGCTGATAGCTTTTGAAGTGAAGGACTTGGAGCAACTGGAAGTGATCAAGAAAGGTTTCCTCAAGCAAGGCGTTGAAGTTACGGAAATCACTTTGGAAGGAAGAAAAATAGTGAAGAGGAAGACGCTTGCAGTGGTTTTGGTTGGCCACGTGATGGCTACGGACGCGAAAAACACTATTGACAGGCTCGACGAGTACGGAGCGTTCGTGAGCAGTTTCGACTTGAGCATAGCCAAGACTGAACTGCCGTCCGCGGCATTAATGCACATCGTGATAGAGGAAAACAAGTACGAAGGATTGCTGAAGCTGTTGGACAAGATTGCTGAAGAAAAAAAACTCGTCGTGATAAGGGAAGTTGAAGGAAGTTAAATGGCTATGCGCGAGGGAAAAGAACAGAAAAAAAACTCGCGGCATAATGCAGGCAAGCGTGAGTTGAAACTTTTTTGCGGAGTGTTTGTGCATGAAGGAAGCGCGAGTAATGATTGTAGGGTTTGGAGTCGTAGGCGAAGGAGTAGCGGAAGTCTTGGACTCGAAGAAGAAACAATTGGAGAAACTGGGCGTGAAATTATCGCTCGTGGCAGTGTGCGAGAAAGACGGGTGCATTGTGGACGAGAAAGGAATAGGCGTCAGCGAGTTGTTGAAGCTGAAGAAGGCGGGGGAGCTTCAAAAGCATTCAGGCTGGAAAAAGAAAATGCGTTCTGTTGACGCGATAAGAGAAGTGGATTGCGATATCGTAGTGGAAGTTACTCCCACGAACGTGGAGAGCGGAGAGCCGGGATTGACCCACATTGCGACAGCGCTTGACAGCAAGAAGCATGTTGTCACTTCAAACAAGGGCCCGCTCGCGCTGAAGTTTTCTGAACTCGTTGAAAAAGCTGAAAAGAACAACGTAGAGTTGAAGTACGAAGCGACAGTGTGCGGGGGAATGCCTGTTTTCAACATGGTGGAAAACGCGCTTGCTTCAAACGAAATAAAATCAATCAAAGGAATTCTCAACGGCACGACGAACTTTATTTTAAGCAGAATGCACGAGACAGGAGTGACGTTTGAAGTCGCGTTGAAGGAAGCAAAGGAAATGGGCATTGCAGAAGAAAAGCCAGATTACGACGTGAAGGGAATAGACGCTGCAGCGAAAATAACTATTCTCGCAAACGCGTTGATGGGCAGAAAGCTTGCTTACAAAGACGTGAAAAGAGTGGGGATAGAGGAAATAATTCCTGAAGGCATAGCGCTCGCGAAGAAAAGCGGGTTCGCGATAAAACTCATTGGAGAAATCACTGGAGACAAGGCAAGCGTCTCGCCACAGCTTATTCCGTTAGGCCACCCGCTCAACGTGGGCGGAACGCTGAACGCGCTAATGCTTGAAACAGACTTGGCGAAAGAAGTGATAGTAATAGGAAGAGGCGCAGGCAAAATAGAAACAGCAAGCGCAATAATTTCAGACGTGCTGGAGATAGTTAAAAGCAGGAAGTAGAATTAGAATGAAACTTTCTTTTCTGTTTTTCCCATTGCGAACTTGTCGCTCCCGCCGCCGCTTCCGCCGAATTTTTTAAGCATTTCAGCGAACGCTTCGTTTGCCTTTACTCCGCTGTTTTTTCCAGCAGCGCAAACTAGGCTGTTTGAATTGTTCGCGAGAATAATCGCGCGCGTTTCATCGTCTGAAACGAATTTCGACGCGATTTTTCTCAGCAAGCCTGCTTCAGCATCAAGAGTTTTCTTCACGAGCCTGCCTTCCTTCTTCAAGTTGAACGCGACTAGTTCAGCAATGCCGTCGGACAGTTTTTCAACTTCCTTCCCTCTCTCCTTCCATTCTGCGAAAAACCGTTTTGCAGTCTGCTGAAGCTGGTCTGTTGAAACGTTGAACTCGCCTGCAGTGTTGGAAAGCGTTTCCTCCATTTTCTGAATGTAGTTTAATGCTTGAGTGCCTGCGCAAAACTCCAACCTGTTCACTCCGTCCTGAATTCTTTCCTCTTTAATTATTTTAATCAAGCCAATGTCGCGCGTGTTGGACACGTGCAGGCCTCCGCACGCTTCAACGTCAACTCCCTCGACGTTCACGACGCGCACGAGCTTGCCCGGAGAGCCGCCTCCTTGGTAGAGCGTAAAGCCGAATTTTTCTTCAGCCTCTCCGCGCTCGTACTCGCGCACTTCAACTTTCCTGCCTTCCAACACGAGTTGGTTTGCAACGCGCTCTATCTCGCGAAGCTGTTCGCCAGTAATTTTTTCGTAGTGAGTAATGTCCAAGTGCGCTTTCTCTTTCTCTTTCTTCGCGCCTGCCTGCCACACGTGCTTTCCTAAAACGCTTCTGCACGCTGCAGCTAAAACGTGCGTTGCAGAATGGTGCCTGCGCAACGCGTTGCGCCTCTCCTCGTCGATTTTCAAGTGCGCCTTCAAGTCAGGAGGCGCCTGCATTTCACCTTCAAGAACGTGAAACACTACTCCTGAAATTTTCTGCACGCTCTTCACTTTCACTCCGTTGATTTCTCCAACGTCGAACGCTTGGCCTCCGCCTTCAGGGTAGAAAATAGTCTCGTCGAGAACAACAGCGTTGTTCTGCACGCCTATTATTTTCGCTTCAGCCTCCAAGCAATCAGAAGAATAATAGGAAAGCTTTGTTGAGGGATACTTGCCTGCGTCGAAACTCGCCTTCTCGTCAACAGTTTGGGACATTACGTGCCCGCGCGTGATCAAGTCGTAGAAATTCTGTGGAAGCGCAACCTCGATTTTTTCTTTCGACGCAACGGCTTCAACAAGCTCTGGAGTAATGCCGTTTGACTCGTAAAGCTGGACGAAGTCCTGCGGAGACGTTTTCTTCTGCTTCGCCATTTGAATGATTATTTTCCTGCCTTTTTCGAGAGTGCTCTTGTAGCGCTTTTCTTCAACGTCGAGAATTTCAGTCATTTCCGGAATCGTTTCCCACAATTCCGGGAACATTGGCTTCAAGTAACGCGCGTGCTCTTCAGCAACATCGGAAATAGTGAAAGGAAAATCGTACTTTTCAATGAACGAAAGCGCGCGGCGCAATACAACGCGCAAATTATAGCCTCCGCCCACGTTGCTCGGCAATCCTCCGTCTGCAAGCGCGAACGCGAGGGAACGCGAGTGGTCGGCAACAGCATACAATGCTTCAAGGGAAGAAATTTTCGCGTTCAACTCTTCCAAAGAAATGCCAAGCTTTCCTGCAATACTTGAACGCACTTGCTTCAAGTCAGTCCTCTCGTCTAAATCTATCGCGCCGCTTAACTTCGCGTAGCGCGTGAACAACTCCCGGTCGTAATCAATGCCTGCTTTTTTCACGAGGCTTGGCACTACAGGCCCGAAACAGCAATCGTAGGCAGTCGGCGTGCCTGCAGCATACCAGACAATGCGCTCGAAACCCCAGCCCACGTCGATGACTTTCATGGGCAGTTCCTGCCTCTTCCCCCCGCGCTCTGTAAACTCCATGAACACGGAATTCACTATTTCCAAGCCTTTCGAAAAGCTTTCGATGCACGGGCCGAACGAGGACAAGTCAGGCATTGCCCAAACGTCTTCAACGTACGTCAACTCGTCGCGCTTTATGCCGAGAACTTGAGTGAGAAAATCGTAGTTGTGGCGCAGGCACTCGTCCTTCCAATAACCTTCCTTAGGAGGGTTGAACGCGTGCTGTCCAGCCATTATGAAACAGCTAAAATGCCTTCCAGTAACACCGACGTTCGGAATGTCGTTGAAACGCAGGCACATTTGAGGAACAACGAGAGGATTCTTCGGGTACTCCCACACTACTCTCCCCTGCTCCAAACGCATGAAGTCAACAATGGAAGCAATAGTAAAATGCAGGTCGTCGCGCCAACGGCAAATCACTGGATAACGCGGAATGCTCTCGTGCCCGCGGTCTTTGAAAAACTTTTCAAACTTGCGCCACATTTCAACGTAATCAGCGCCCTTGTTCGTAAAAAAATCGTACTCCTCGCACGCCGAATCCCCGCACGTGTCTTTCGAAGAACTCCAGAAAAACTTTCCGCACTTGCTGCACGCCTTGCGAGTAAAACCCTCATCCTCGAACAACTGAACGTTATAATGCCTATCGAAATCCTTTGAAAACTCTTTCCTCAAATCATCCTTCACGCCCATAAAAAAAAACCTTCCAAAAATTAGTGTCGACATGATTTAAATAACTGTTCGAACAAAAAAATAATGCTAAGGGCCCGTAGTCGAAAGCATGCTGTCACGAATTTTGACAGAACGCCGAAACTGGTAAGACGTCACTCTCACACAGTGAAGACCCCCGGTTCGATACGGAGTCTTGAGTCATGAGTCCAGAGTCTTGGAGAAAACGCAAGACTCAAGACTGAACCAACAAAACTGGCGATCCGGTTTTGTGGTCCACAAAAGCGTTGCGACGCTTTTGTTGGAAACTCAAAACCCCTGCGATAACCCGGGCGGGCCCACTAAAAGTTTTGAGTTTACGGTTTTCAGTTTAGAGAAATTGAAAATGAAAAATAATCGCTCCGTTCAGATTCAAACCTTTAGTTTGAATTCACTTCGCAAATTACATTTGCTCCATTCGTGTCGACTGACGTCGACATCACGGCGCTCATGCTTCACATTCGCTCCGTTAGTCTAGACCGGTCAAGGATACTGGCCTCTCACCGCCCCTTTTCTTTCTTTTCGGCGTTCCGAAAAGAAAGAAAAGTGGCAGGGTGCCCCAAAAGAAAGAAAAAAAGTATTCTCGCTTGAAGGGAACCGTGGAGAAAGTCAGCGACCCGGGTTCAAAAGAAGTTTTTGGTTGCTGAAAACTGGAAACGCAAAACCGAAAACTTCGGATAATCCCGGACGGAGCACTAGTTTTTTTCTTGTTTTGGAGTTTAGGGGTTTGAATTATTTTGCAGTTGTTTTGAGTAGTCGTGAGTAGTTTTGGCTGGGTTTTGAGTGGTTTTTGCTTGCGAGTGGCAGAGTTTAGTTTTTATTTGTTTCTTTCGATTTATTGCGCGGCGACTGTTTTGCGAGGAGTTCGGAATAAAGTATGCATTAGGCAAAATACCCCGACGCACTAAAAAAAATTTAGCTTGAAGGCTGAAGCCAGCGCGCAGAGAGGCAGAGGATGACCAGTTTAGATTTGTACTTGACGACGTTTGTGCTAGTTTCGTTCATAGCGCTCATAACTTGCGTGTTGTTAAACTTGTTCAGGCAGCCTTCGCTGATAGCTTACATAATAACCGGGTTGATTATCGGCTCTCATGGTTTTGGGTTTGTGAGCGACCAGAACCTCATCGCCCAGCTTGGGAATTTGGGGTTAGTGCTTTTGCTGTTCTTTATAGGAATGCAGATACGCTTGTACCAAATAATTTCTAACTGGAAAGTCGCCATAATCGGCACGCTCTTTCAAATACTGATAAGCGTTGGGTTAGTGGGCCTGCTTGGAATAATACTATGCTGGTCTCTCAATACGATAGTGTTGCTTGGCTTTGTTATCAGCTTAAGCAGTACTGCAGTGATAGTAAAACTGCTCGAGAGCATGGACCGCATGGGGACTAACGTCGGAAGGGACGTGCTGAGCATTCTGCTCGTGCAGGACTTGGCAGTCATACCCATGCTGATAATAATCAACGCGCTATTGAGAGGCCCGATAAATTTCGGCAGTATTTCCCTTCAATTAGTTGGGTTCACGATAGTCATGGTTTTCGTTTACTGGATGGCGAAAAAAAAGGAAACGCTCATAATTCCATTCAAGAAAAGAATAAAGTTCGACTTTGAATTTCAGGTTCTTGCAGCAATCATAATCTGCTTTGGCTTTGCATGGGTTACAGAGTTTTTCTATTTGTCCGCAGCTCTCGGCGCGTTCATTGCGGGAATGTTTCTTGCAAGCATAAAAGAAACGCGCTGGGCCACGGAAAGCCTCATGTCCTTCAAAGTGTTGTTCCTCGCGCTCTTCTTCGTTTCAATAGGCCTGCTTATTGACATTGAATTCATATCTGCAAACCTGCTGCAAGTGCTCCTGCTCGTATTCTTCGTGCTGTTGACAAACACGTTCATCAACGCGGCTATATTCAAATTACTCGGAAAAACTTGGAGGTACAGCCTCTACCTCGGCTCACTGCTCGCGCAGATAGGGGAATTCAGCTTCCTTCTCGCTGCACTTGGGCTCAAAAACGGGATTATCCAGGAAACAGCATACGACATGACTATTGCAGTAATAGCAATATCCCTGGCGATAAGCCCAATATGGATAAGCATCTTTTCAAGGCTGTTCAAAGTAAAAGGCTACGACGTGATATAAAAACAAGCGTTCTGCGATCGGAAAACATTGGCTTGTTTTCTTAAGGACGAACAGTTTTTTGCTTATTTTCTGGTGTTTAGCAGGAGGTTTTCTTGTTTTTCTGCTTGTTTCGAGTGCTGAAGAGAGTTATAAAAGCGTTTCGGAGTCTATAATTAATTCTGTTTTCTGCGTAGGGAGGGGATTTTAGTATGACTGATTTGAACAGCGAAGCAATTGAACTTCATGCAAAATTTAGAGGCAAAATGGAAATTAAGAGCAGAGTTGCAGTGAACGACGGGCACGCGCTCGCTGTTGCGTACACGCCGGGAGTGGCTGAACCGTGCAGGCGCATCAACAAGAACAAAGAGTTGGTGTACGAGTACACTAACAAGTGGAACTTCGTTGCAGTAGTGACGGACGGAACGCGAGTTTTAGGATTGGGCGACATTGGGCCTGAAGCAGGAATGCCTGTGATGGAAGGCAAGTGCGTGCTGTTCAAAGAATTCGGCGGAGTGGATGCATTCCCAATTTGCCTGGCAACTAAAGACGCTGACGAGATAGTGAAGACAGTGAAAAACATTGCGCCTGTGTTCGGCGGAATTAATTTAGAGGACGTTGAAAACCCGAAGTGCTTTGAAGTGGAAAAACGCTTGATTGAAGAACTCGACATTCCAGTGTTTCACGACGACCAGCACGGCACGGCAGTCATCACACTGGCTGGAGTTACTAACGCGTTGAAAATAGTTGGAAAAAAATTGGGCGAAGTTAGGATTGCGTTGAACGGAGCTGGAGCAGCGAACATTGCGATAACGAAATTGCTGGTGAAGGAAGGCGCGCGGGACTTGGTGTTGTGCGACTCGAAAGGAGCTATTTTTGAGGGAAGGGAAGGAATGCATGATTACAAGGCTGAAGTAGCGCGAGTGACAAACAAAAGCAAAATGAAGGGAAGCCTTGCTGAAGTAATTAAGGAAGCAGACGTGTTCATTGGAGCTTCAGGGCCGGGATTAGTCAGCGTGGACATGGTGAAGAGCATGGCTAATGACGCAGTAGTGTTCGCAGTCGCAAACCCAGTTCCAGAAATTTATCCTGATGAAGCAAAGAAGGGAGGCGCAAGAATAGTCGGCACTGGCAGAAGCGACTTTCCGAACCAAATCAACAACGTGCTCGGGTTTCCGGGAATATTCAGGGGCGCGCTCGACGTGAGGGCGAAGAAGATAAACGAGGAAATGAAAGTGGCAGCAGCTTACGCGATAGCAGGAGTTATCACTGACAGTGAGTTGAACGAAGAAAACGTAGTGCCGAGCGCTTTCGACGAGAGAGTATGCCCCGCAGTTGCAAGCGCAGTAGCAGAAGCAGCAATGAAAACAGGAGTAGCGCGAGTGAAAAAAACAAAAGAAGAAATAATAGAAAACGCGAAAAGAATGGTGAAAAAGTCGCGCTAAAAAAAATGAAGTGAAGCAACACGCGAGAGAAATGGTTGGAAAGAAAATGAAATAAAACAACTCGCGCGGAGAAAAAAAGAAAGAAGAGAAATGCTGCAACTCGCGTGGAAAAAAATAAGCTGGAAGAAAAAATAAAAAAAAGAAAAAGGAACGCAGCAATCGCGCTTTATTTCTTTCCGAGCTTTCCGTTCATTTCCTTCAGCTCTCCGTACATGTTGAAGAGCAAGAGGATAAGCTCGAAGTACATTCTGAGGAAAATGTTTAGAACACCAGGAATACTGCCAGCATTACTATGACAACCGCGAGCACAACACCGCCTATTACTGCAGCCACCGTGTCTTTTGAAAGCAGGGCGATGATGCCTAGAAGGCCAGTAACGCCATAAACGAGAATGCCGATTATGCCGAACAAGTTGAGGAGAACAAAGCAGATTTGGTAAACCACTTTGAGTATGAGCGGAGTCACCATTGTCTTGAAGTGCATCCAGTCCATAGCTGCTTTTATTATGTCCATGAAGACCACCGGAAAGTTGTAGGTATGTGTTTAGCTGCGTCGGAGCTCCGACGTGTGGTTTTTGACCGAAAAGTGGAAATTCTTTTTCGTCGAAAGCTGTTTGGCGATTAGAGATGAATGAAGTTGAAGAATTGAGGTTGAGGGTAGCCCAGCTTGAAGCAG
>JACRGF010000012.1 GCA_016212395.1 Microcaldota archaeon | reverse complement strand
TTGAAAGAGTTCATCGAGGAGGTGTACAACAAAAAGAGGCTGCATTCATCCATAGGATACATGCCGCCAAACGAGTTCGAAGCAGGAATTTTAAATGCGTGTGAAGCTTAACTGACTGTCCACAAACAGGGGTTCACTCCACCAGCACGAATGTATATCAGACCACGTCCAACTGGTGGCATCCACGCTCTCGCTTTAAGTTCTTTATGTTGTCTATGGAACTTATCGTTATGGCTTAACTCCATAATGCGCGTAACTTCATGAGTTGCCGTATTAAAAACATCTTCAAAATTCATTTTAGACAATTGTATTTTAGAAACGCAGATTGTATACACATCTGGATGAAAGTGTGCTAATGAATCATCTGTTTCACTAGAACAACCATAAAAATTGACGTGTGGTGCTGTAAAACTCAAATCGTTACAACTTTTATTAACAGCTTCTAAAAATCGTTCTCTTTTTTGCATGAGCAGGTTCTCATTAAAACCTCTTTTGAAACTCATATGACGTCTAACCTCTTTCGTTTAGCAAAATCTTAAGGCAACTTGATAATTATTTTTTGTAAATCCTCACAAACCGTTGCTTGTATCTTTTTTTTGTTTGTTTACATCTGTAAAAACTGAAAACAAGTTATGCCGCGTGCCGGATTTGAACCAGCGACACTTCGGTTTCCGTGATGTCGTTATTTACTTTTTTCTTTCTTTTACGACACCCTGTCGCTTTTCTTTCTTTTCGGATCGCCGAAAAGAAAGAAAAGGGACGGTCTTCAGCCGAATGCTCTCCCGAGCTGAGCTAACGCGGCAGTAAAAATTACGATACTCTTTTATGTATTGTTTAGTTTTAAATACGTTTATGATGGACTTCAAGCAGAAGGTTGAGGACAAGATAAAGTTTTTGGAAGCGAACGTTTCGAAGGCGAGCGGGAGCGAGAAGGCGCGCATGGAGGAGGAACTCGTCGTGTTGCGCGGAGTGCTTGAAAGCAGGCTGACGAAGAATGATGTGCAGACTATAGAGCGTTTAAAATCGAGAATTACTGGCTTGCAGAAAGTGCTTGAGCTGATGGGAGTAAAATAAAAAGCAGAATAAAAAGAAGGGCAGTTTTCAGTTTTATCTGGCTTGCTTGAATTTCGTTCGTTTTTCCATGTTGCCCCAGCATGCTTTGCAGATTACCAGCCTCGTTGTTTTCTTCGGGTTTTTGCTGCTTTTCACGCATGACACGCATAGCACTTTCTCGCAGTAATCGCATTTTTCAGGGTTGTGCACTGGCTCGCTGCATTTTTCGCATAACATTTTCGAAACCTCCTTTGAAGGAAAAGTTTATTTATTGTTGAAAGCTTTTAAATACCTGACATTTTTCGCACGCGGTTTAGGAGTTTAGAAGTTTTGGAGTTTTGCAGTTTAGGAGTTTCGAGGTTTTGTTTAAGTGTGTTTTGCATGGTTTTGAATCGTTCCGAGTAGTTTTGGCGGTTTAGGAGTTTAGAAGTTTTGGAGTTCTGGAGTTTTGAGTTTTGGGAGTGGGAGGAAAGTGAAGTTTTTTCTGGAAACGTTCGGGTGCACTTTAAATCAAGCTGACTCTGAGCTCATAAAAGGAGTAATGTTTTCGCACGGCGCGAGCGAAGCGCAGAGTGTTGCGAAAGCAGACGTTGTAATCATCAACTCGTGCACTGTAAAGAAAGCAACAGAACAGAAGATTTTGGAGCGCATAAAAAAACTGAAGAAGAAGAAACTCGTCGTCGCAGGCTGCATGCCTTCAGCAGACAAGGAGCTCATCGAGCGTTTTGCTCCGAACGCGTGCCTCGTAGGCCCTCGTTCAGTGGGCAGGGTTTTTGAAGCAGCGTCTGCAGTGTTGAACGGTGATAAAAAGCATTTTCTTTCAGTTGAAGAAAAAGTGTGCCTGCCTCGCTTTCGAGGTGGAGTTGTTGCGAGAATTCCTATTGCTGAAGGGTGCACTGGCGCGTGCTCGTTCTGCCAGACGAAGATCGCGCGCGGAAAACTCTCCTCCTACCCTGAAAGTTTTCTTTTGCGTGAAATAGTCCACTCTGTCCGGCTCGGCGCGCGGGAAGTGCAGTTGACTGCGCAGGACACTGGCGCGTACGGAAAAGATTTGGGCTCGAGTTTGGTTTCGCTTCTCGATAAAGTAAAGAATTTGAAGGCAAAATTCCGAGCGCGCGTTGGCATGATGAACCCGGAGCACGCGCTCGAGTTTCTCGCGCCGTTTTGTGACGCGTTGAACAGCAGCAAGTTTTACAAGTTTGCGCACATTCCGGTTCAAAGCGGGAGCGATGAAGTTTTGAAGGCAATGCTCCGCAATTACTGCGTTGAAGACTTCGTGCGCGTCGTCGCGATACTCCGTTCGCGCGTTCCGCTCGTCACTATTGCCACCGATGTTATCTGCGGTTTTCCGACTGAAACTGAAGATGATTTCGAGCAGACGATGAAGCTTGTTGAAATAATCAAGCCTGATGTCGTGAACGTTTCGCGTTTTACTCCGAGGAAAGGAACGAAGGCAGCAGGTTTGAAGCAGTTGCCTGACAATATTATCAAGGCGCGTACTGCGCGCATGGCCGAGTTGTGCAGGCGCGTGAGCGTTGAAAACAACCGCCAGCTCGTCGGAAGGCAGTTCGAAGTCTTGGTCACGGAGAGGAATGAGAAGCACAAAATGTTTACCGGCAGAATTCCGAATTACAAGCAAGTGGCGTTGCGCGGGGAAGACGTTCACTTGGGCGACTTCGTGAAAGTGAAGATAATGGGCATTACGCAGTCCGGCTTGGTAGGAAAAATAATTAAATAAGCTTAACTGGGTATATTGAATTGTTCTTGGAAAGTGGTGGTTTTCATGGGAGAATTAAACGCAATATTCAATCATTCGCTGACGGCGTACTTCAAGAACTGGAAGCTCATTTCGTTCTTTGCCATTCCTTTGTTTCTTTCCTTGCTCATCCCGTTCTTTTCGCCCATGCCTTCCTACCAGGCGTTCGGCGCGACTTTCCTGAGGACAGGAAGCATTCCTGAAATGACTTCTTTCGAGATAGGAGTCGTGATTGTTTCTTTCCTCGCGTCCGTGTTCCTGCTTTCGTTCGCGCTTGTTTCAATCAACCTCGTCATCAAGTCCCAGCGCACTATCACGAACATAAAAACTGAAATCGTCGAGGGAATTGAAAAGTATGCGTTCAAATTGTTCGCGATTTTGACTCTCGCGTGGGTAGTGTGCCTCGCAGTGAGCCTCGTGTCGTACGAGTACGGAGTAGAGAAGGCAGTCGGCCCGTTGTTTTCATTAATCGTTTACACTGCGTTGTTTTACCTCGCGCCGGCAATTGTCATCGACGAGCTCGGCGGGGGGCGCGCGGTGAACGCGAGCATCGGCATGGTGAAGAAAAGGCCTTTGTTGTTCGCCTTGTGGGTATTATCCTTGTTCGTGCTGCTCGCGATCCCGACAATAATTTTTCTCGCGGTATTGCCTCATAACGTCGCAGAGTTTTTGATGCTCGTGCTGAACTCGCTTTTCATAATGCCTTTCTTCGTCGTGCTTCAAACTCA
>JACRGF010000011.1 GCA_016212395.1 Microcaldota archaeon | reverse complement strand
TTTAAATATGTTTTCATTCAATAATTTTTTCATGAAAACCATGAAAACGCTCGCATTCCTTGTTTTTGCCTTCGCTCTTGCCGCAGCGTCATTCCAGGAAACGCACTTAGAAGTCCTATTGGACGCCAATATTGACGGAAGCTCGCACGTGCAGGAAACGTTCAGGCTGTTCATGACAGACAAGCCGGCAACAGAAGTGTACGACGCGATGCCGTCGTCTGCAAACGATATAGGAGCGTGGAGAACGCGCACCAACATAAGCGACGTGCGCCACCACTTCGACAGGAGCGCCGTGAACATTGAAAACATAGTGATACGCCCGCAGCCGAAAGACGCCTGCTCGGTATTCCAAGGAACGTGCTACGGGACAGTAGTAATGGAATACGACGTGCTCCCCATTTACTTGAACGGAACGCAACTCGAAGGCACTGGCCCGTTCTTCACTGAAAAAACAAAGCCGCGCACTACAAGCTACGCATTAAACGTAAAAGCGCTCTCGTTCGAAACAACTCAAAAAGGCGAAGTCGTAATTCCTGCAAACACGAAGCTCACGATAAGAGTACCTGTGGACGCGCTAGTCCAAGTCACGCCACTGCCTCCGGACTTGAAAGGCAAGCGCACGCGCATAAAAGCAAGCGAAGTAGAAGGATTCTCGTGGAGCGGGCAAACAACGCTCGCAGGCTTCGTGTTCAAATTCGACCGCGAAGAACCGTTGAGCACTGAAGTAGTGCAATTCTTTCAAGGAATAGAAACGCAAGCGAAAAAATTGTTTTACTCAATTGAAGGAATCGCGCTAATGCTAATCACAGTCATCGCAATCGTTTCATACGTCTTGTTAAAGAAAAAATAGAAAGAGAAAAAAGACAAGGAGAAGCACACCATGCACCAATACGAGAAAATAGTCTTGAAAGCGCTACTCGAGCTAGGGAAAGCAGACGCGGCACAACTGTCAGCCAAAACGCGCATTTCAGAAGACGCGGTGCTGCGCGCGTGCTGGTGGCTTGAAGAAAAAAAAGCAGTAGAAATAAACGACAACGCGAAAGAAGAACTCGCGTTAAGCGAAGAAGCAAAAAAAATGCTGAAGCAAAAATTTCCCGAACAGCAATTAATAGAAAAAACAAGCAAGGCAGGCGGCATGCTCGCGCTGAACGCGCTCTCAGGAGAAGAAAAAAGCATCGGGCTCGCATGGGCGAAGAAAAACGAGTGGATAGAATTCAAGCAAGGAAGCATCACGCTCACTGAAAAAGGAAGAAAAGCACTGAAAGAAGAATACGCACAGCTTGCAGTGCTCGAAAAAATAGCTGAAGGCAAAAAAATAGAAGAACGAGAACGCGAAACACTGGCGCAACTCGAAAAACGCACGCTCGCAACAAAAAAACAATCGAAAAACGTTACAGTGAAATTAACGAGAGAAGGGGAAAAGCTCGCGAAAAACACGACGGTGGAAGAAGAAGCGAACGTGCTCACGCGCGAAATGCTCGCAGAAGGCAAATGGAGGAACGTAAAGCTGAGAGAATATGATGTTGAAGCGCCTGTAGAGCGCGCGTTTCCCGGAAAACCTCACCCAATACGCCTGCTCATGCGGAAAATAAAAGAAATATTCATTGAAATGGGGTTTGAAGAAATGCAGGGAAGCGAAGTGGAAAGCTCGTTCTGGAACTTCGATGCATTATTCCAGCCTCAAGACCACCCTGCGCGCGAACTCGCGGACACGTTTTACTTGAAGACTCCGCAAAAAAAAGAACTGCCTGAAAAACAATTAGTCGAAAGAGTAAGGCAAGCGCACGAGAAAGGATGGAAGTACGAATGGAACCCGGCAGAAGCACAGCGAGCAGTGCTCAGAACGCACACGACGGCAGTGTCAGCAAGGTACTTGCACGAGACGAGGAAAGGCGAACGCAAAGACCCGGCGAAATACTTTTCAATAGGCAGAGTGTACAGGAACGAAGCAACAGACTACAAGCACCTCGCGGAATTCCACCAAGTGGAAGGAATAGTAGTATGGGAAAACGCTTCATTCCGCAACCTGCTCGGATGCCTCAAGCAATTCTACTCGAAACTCGGATTCGAAAAAATACGCTTCAGGCCAAGCTACTTCCCGTACACAGAACCGAGCTTGGAAATAGATGCATTCTTCGAATCAAAAAAAGCATGGCTGGAACTCGGAGGAGCAGGAATTCTAAGGCCTGAAGTATGCATTCCATTATGGGGAAAATACCCGGTGCTCGCATGGGGCTTGAGCCTCGAAAGGCCGCTCATGCTCGCAACAAACTTGACAGACATCAAGACGATTTACAGGAACGACTTGAAGTGGCTCCGCGAATCAAAAATGGGAGACAATAGATGGCAGCAATAAAAGGCAGAAGAAACGTGAAACAAAAAAAAACAGCAAAGTTTGACTCAAAAAAAATGTGAGGGCAGAACAAAGACAAGCAGGTGAAAGACAATGGCAACAGTAACGTTTGACTCTAAAGAATTATGCGAACTCATTGGAAAAAAACTTTCAACACAGCAACTAGAGGAAACGCTAACGAACATCGGCGCGCCAGTGGACGCGATAAGCGAAAAAGAAGTGACAGCAGACGTTACGCCGGACAGGCTGGATTTCTTGAGCGTGGAAGGAATAGCACGCGCAGCATCCTCCTTTCTCTCGATAAAAAAAGGATTGCGCGAGTACAAAGTAAAAGAAAGCGGGCATGCTGTAAAAATAGAGGAAAGCGTTGCAAGCATACGCCCATTCATAGTCGCAGCATTCGTGAAAGAAATAAAACTCGACGAACAACTGTTATTGCCACTCATGCACGTGCAGGAAAAAATGCACGAAACTTACGGCAGGAAAAGAAGAAAAGCGTCAATAGGAATTCACGACGCGGACAAAGCGAAGCCTCCTTTTGTTTACAAAGCAGTAGCGCCTGAAAGCGTTTCATTCACTCCACTCGACGCGAGTGACGAAATGAATTTGCGCGAAATACTCGAGCAACACCAGAAAGGAATTGACTACGCATTCGTGCTTGAAAAAATTGAATTCGACCGAAAATCAGTCGAATGCTCGACGAGTCGACGCGGTGACTCGTCGATGAAAAAATACCCGCTTGTTGTGGACAGCGAGGAAAACGTGCTCTCATTCCCGCCAATCATTAACGGCGAATTGACGCGCGTAACGAGCGAAACGAAAAACCTGTTGATAGAAGTAACCGGAACTTCGCTTCCTGCAGTGAACGACGTGCTCAACGCAGTATGCGCAGCACTCGCGGACAGGGGAGGAAAAATAGAGTCGCTGCGGATTGGAAAGCAAGCAACGCCAAACCTTTCTCCTAAAAAAATGAAGCTCGACCTTGAATTCGCGAACAAAGTGCTTGGAGTAGAGTTTACTCCACGCCAGGCAACAGAACTCCTTGAAAGAATGGGTTTTGAAGCAAAAGGGCAGAAGGAACTCGACGTGCTCGTGCCTGCTTACCGCGCTGACGTGCTTCACGAAATAGACGTGGTGGAAGACATTGCAATAGCTTTCGGGTACAATAACTTCGAGCCAATACTCCCGCAACTCGCGACAATAGGAAAGATTGCTGAAGAATACAACGCGGCACGCCAAACGCTCACAGGACTCGGGTTCCTGGAGACAGTGAACAACACGCTTACGAACAAGCAGGATAATTTCACGAAAATGCAGGTTGAAGTTCACGCGTGCACTGAAATCGCGAACCCCATCACTGAAGAATACGCGATTTTCAGGACGTGGATAACGCCGTCGCTACTGCAAGTGTTCTCGCGCAACAAGCACGAGCAATTCCCTCAAAAAATATTCGAAATAGGAACAACAGCAAACGAGCGGGGAGAAACGAGAAAAAAACTGGCAGTTGCATTCACTGACGCGCAGGCAACATTCAGCCAAATAAAAACAATTGCCGAAACGCTCTTACGCGAGCTCGAAGTTGAATGTGAAATAAAAGCATTCGAACACCCCGCGTTCATAAAAGGAAGAAGCGCGAGCATAAAAACAAAAGGAAAAACAATAGGAGTAATTGGAGAAATCCACCCTCAAGTGCTTGAAAACTTTAAGCTCGAACAGCCAACAACAACACTAGAGATAGAGCTTGAATGAAAAAAAACTAGTTCTTCAACTACGGTTTTGGAACAAAAGTGTACGTTTCAACCGCACAGTAAGGAACAGAAGAAACAGGGAATGACAATGCCCTCAACTCGCCAGAAATTGCATCAACCAAACTCTGCGGGATAGAAGCATCTTTTGACTCGACGTTAACGCGCTTGACAGTGCCGTTCGGGTTAATGTCCAGCTTGACTTTCAAAACCCCCTTGATGGAAGAGTCTAATGAAAAAGCTTGAGAATACAAATCCTGGACAGAAACCCTCACACTAGCCAACACGCTAAGAACAGCGTCGTCGTCAATATCCATTAAAAACCTTGAAAGCAACGAAGGCTCTGCAGGAACAGATTCAACTGCAGGCGCTTTCGGCAAATTCTGGAAAAAAAGCGAATCAGGATAGCGCTTTGATGCATAGATAACGAAACCAATTTCAGCTGCAGCAAGTGCAATAAGACTGACAACAGTCAGGAAAGTAGGAGTCAACAAGCGAGCAAGCAAGCCACGCGGAGTTGAAACAGCACCACCAGCAACACTATGAAGTTCGCGGATTTTCAATTCCATAAAAGGCAGTCCAGCTCTACGCACGCCATCACGCAATAATTCATTAACAGAATCAGGCGCGCCGCCAAGCGTGCCGTCAGAACGAGACTCAAATGAAGTTGCAACGCCAGACACGCTAGCAACAGGCGCTTCAGCAGGCGCAACACCAACATCTTCACGCACGCTGGCATCATTTAATTCAACAAGAGGCACGGCAAACTGTTGCGGCTTACAAACACACACACCATCATTAGGTAAAGCAGTCGGAACAGAAACAAAAGGTACACGCACCGCACCAGCAGCAGGTTGTCCAGCATCTCCGCCTTTTCCACGTGGTTTTCTCGCTTTGCGCGCAGGTTTAGGCTGTTCAGCTAAAGGTTGCGTGGCTCTAATAGCACGTTGCGTGCCTGCATCTCGCGTTCTCGCAGGTTTTCTGCCTTTTGGCGCAACTGGCGCAGGCGTAGTAGTTCTTGGACTTTTCGGAGTTGTCATGCTAATTTCCCTCTCTTGCTATCGACTGAAAACTCAATTATTAAGCCGTTAGAGGTATTTAAGCCTATGCAATGCAAAAGAATTAGCATGATGCGTTTCTTGTCAGACTTGGTTGCAATCGACTCGTCTAAAAACGAAAATCTTTCAGCGTGCGCGGCAATAGTAAAGAGAGAAGCTGAAAAAAACGGTTTCAGCGTGCAAACGTTTGACGCTGAAAAACTCTCGCGAGACAGAGTAAGCAGGCAGAACTTGGTGATTACATTCAATGCTGGAAAAAAAGACACGCTATTGTTATTGACGCACTACGACGTAGTGCCTGCAGGGGAAGGCTGGAATGAAAACCCGTTCAAAGCAACTGAAGTGGGGGACAGGGTTTACGGGAGGGGAACTGCAGACGACAAGGGCGCAGTAGCAGCGTGCCTTGAAGCAATGAAGCAGTTGAAAGCAAGCAGGAAAAGCAGAGTGAACGTGAAATTATTGGTAGTGTGCGACGAGGAAATGGGCGGAAAATTAGGAATAGAGTTTCTATTGAAAGAAGCGAAAGAATTGAATGGAAGCGCGCAACTAGTGGTGGACGGCGATGTTTTCCCGCAAGTGGGCGCGAGCGGGATAGTGTTTGGAAAAATAAGAATTGAAGGAAAGCAAGGCCACGCAGGCTGGGCGCACAAGGCGGAAAACGCAATCAATTTCCCATTCCTCCTGGAGATTTCAAAGTATGCTGAAGAGAGAAAAAAGAAAAAATCAAAATTAGACGCTCCGCCGTTCTCTGGAGTTGGAAAAGTTTACGGAAGGTTCAACATTACAATGGTGCATGCTGGAGAAAAAGAAAACGTCATTCCAGGAGAATGCGAAGCGAAATTCGACTTGCGCTTAAACCCTGAAGAAGACGAACAGCAAGCATTAGAAGAATTCAAGCAGTACTTTGAAAAAGCGAAGAAAAAACACAAAGTAAACGCAACGCTTGAATGCACCATGGTACAGCCGGGGTATTACACTGAAAAAGACGATAAGTTCGTTGAACAATTCATGAAAATAACGCAGACACTGCAAGCATACGCAGGGCTGGGCGGAAACGACGGAAGGCACTTGAAAATAAAAGGAATTCCAACCATTTGCTTCGGACCGATAAGAAGAGACGATAAAATTGACAATAATATTCACGGAAAAAACGAGTTCGTGCTCGTGAAAGACTTGGAATGGACACGCGACGTTATAATCAAATTATGCGAAGAATGGAAGGAATAAAACAAGCAACGCGAGATAAAAAAACAAGCATGCGAAAATGAAATTCGACCGAAGACTACCGCCACCTAAAGGTGGCGGTTTCCGTCATTCGGTCGAATACTCGACCAACAAAAACGTCGAAACGTTTTTGTGGTCCACAAGAGCGATGCGTCGCTCTTGTCGGACAAGTCGGCTTGTCGGCATTCACTCCGCGCCCTGAAGGGCGCGGTTTCTCTGCCGACTTGTCGATGACATGCGCCAACAAGCGTGGAAAAAAACAGCAAAAACGAGCGAGCATTGACGGAGTTTATTGTGTGATGCAAGGCGATGAGTATGAGTGCAAAACAACGTGAAATGAGCAACCTTGAATACAAGAGAATATGCGGCGAACTGCAGGAACTGAAAGGAGCAAGGCTGGTGAAAATATTCGAGCTGGAGGAAAACGAGTTCAGATTCAAATTCCACGTTGCAGGCAAAGGCGACGTTGACGTCGCGTGCGTGCTGCCAGTGAGGCTGCATGCCACGAAGTACTTGAAGGAAGCGCCCAAGGAACCGTCGAACTTCTGCATGTTCCTGAGAAAACACGCTGAAGGAAGAAAAACAGAAAAAATAGAGCAGTACGCGCTCGACAGAGTGGTAGTGTTTGGATTAGGGGGCGTTAGCTTAGTGATAGAATTGTTTTCTCACGGAAATATCCTGCTTCTTGACGCTGAAGGAACGATAATGAATTGCTATAGGAAGGAGGAGTGGAAGGACAGGAAGCTCAAGCCGAAAGAAAAATACGTTTTCCCTGCTTCAACGAGAATATCGCCGTTCGAAACAACTGCTGAAAAGCTTGAAACAAGCAACTCGAAAAAAATCGTCGCATTCCTCGCATCAACAGTGAACCTGCCGGCAGCGTACTTGGAGGAAGCATGCGAACGCGCTGGAATCCCGCTCGAAAAAAAAGCATGCGAACTCTCGAAAGAAGAAAGAAAAAAAGTCTCTGAAGAAATGAAAAAACTAGTGGAAGAAGCAACGCCAGTAGTTTACACGCTGGAAGGAAAGCCTGTTGATTACTCACTCGCGGAAATTTCAAAGTACGCACAGCTGGAAAAAAAACAATTCAACACGCTCTCTGAAGCGCTCGACGACTTCTACTCACAGAATCCAGTTGAAATAGAAGAGGAAAGCGAAGAGGAAAAACAACGAAAAAAGCTAGAAAGAAAACTCGCTGAACAAGAGAAACACTTGCAGGAACTGCTCGCGCAGGCGGAAGAAACTAAAAAAATCGGGGACGCCGTATACGAAAACTACGAGAAAATCGAGAGAGTGCTGAAAACAATCAGGGAAGGAAGAAAACAAAACAGGAAGTGGGAGGAAATAGAAAAAGAACTCAAAGGAACAGCAATAGTGGAAAAAACAAAAGGAACTGCAGAAGTGGAAGTCTAGAACCATTTTTTCAGCAAACGCATTGCCTGCTCTTGCTTGCTCGTTTTAATCGCGAAAATTCCTTCCCGCGCGCCCTTGTGGACCAAGTGGACGTTCTCGATGTTTATTTTCTTTCTTGAAAGCGCTTCAGCAACCTCGGCGAGGGCACCTAGCTTGTTCGCAATTTTCACAACCAGCGCGTCGCTTGAAACAACCTCGAAACCTGCTTTCTTCAAAACAGAAGACGCTTTCACTTCGCTGGAAACTACAATGCGGATTATAGCCTGCTTGCCGGCAGTTTCGCAGGAGACAGACTCGATGTTGACTTTCGCCTTGGCGAGAACGCGAGCAACGCGCGCAAGCAACCCAACCTTGTCCACTGCAACTACAACTAACTGCTTCATGAGTAAAAGAAGCGAACGCAAAAAATTTTAATAGAACTGTTTGCTTAAAAACAAGCTGCGAAAACCAGCAAAAAATGCTTGCGAACAACTGATTAAATTCTTGCTTGCGCACGCTGTTGTTGCCGAGCGATTTGCCACTGCGCAGATGCAGGCCATGCTGAAGCAGGCGCGAGGTTCGCGAACAGCATGGAGCGCGCAGGAACAGCAGGGCTTGTGAGAGGATTAAGCGTAAACGCTGGGGTGCGCATTAACAACTTCGCCAAGCCTGCAAACCAAGGAGACGGGGCTATTTGCGCGTCGTTGAACGGCCTAACGCCTAAACGCTTTAAAGCCTGCCATAAATCAAAAGGCTCAAGAACGCCTTCAGCCAACGCCCGCTTCAAAACTTCAACTGCGCGAGCACGCGTTTCTTCATTCAAACTATCAACGTGTCTTGAGCAACGAACTGCTGCTTGAGCCCGAGAAGTAAGCGTTACTTTCAAATCGCTTTCAGGAGCAGTCTTGATGGCGGAAACAGCAGCGCGGACAGCGCGACGCTCTCGCTTTAGAATTCCGTTGCTTAGGCTGTCTTTCAAAACGCGCACTGCCTGCGCGCGAGCTTCGCAGTCCAAGCGCTCTGCTTGCGTGGACAATGCGAACGCTGCCTGCACGCGAATAGACTCGTTCGCACTCCACAAACAACCCACGAGCTTCAGAAAAGCATCGCCAGGCGATTGATCAGAAAAGATATTGATTGAATTTTCTATCCCCACAAAAATCCCCCACTAAAAAACAAAAAGAAAAAGTTACTCCACGCTTGGAGCAAGCAAATGATCGACAATCTCTTTCACTCTAGTTGGAGGGTAGTTTATTTTCACGAGCGTGCTCCGCCCGCGGACTCCCTTTCCGGAGTCAGTAGTAGAAACCAAGCCCAACAACTGCAGTTCGTTCAAATACTCTTTAAACCAACGCGAACTCCTCGCCTGGCGCGCGAACTTCGAGCAACTCTCGCGGTACGCGTCGTAAGCTTCGCCCATCAGCATAAAGTCCTTGTTGTTTTCAGCCAAACGAGAGTACTTGCTGCCACTCAAGCTGACTCCTGAAACTCCGTACAACACGAGCTGCTGGTGCTCTGGAAGCGTGCTGATCGCCTCGACAGCAATGTCCTCGTCGACAATCTTGCGCGCTGCCTCGACTTCCCTGTCAGTAACCCTGCCGGTCTTAGTGTCGTTCGCAACAT
This sequence comes from Microcaldota archaeon, assembly GCA_016212395.1. GTDB lineage: Archaea > Micrarchaeota > Micrarchaeia > Burarchaeales > JACRGF01 > JACRGF01. The sequence goes on along the minus strand of JACRGF010000011.1, from coordinate 3,257 downwards.
CGCCTGCCTTCTGCAAAAGCTTCAGCGCGTAACGCGCGTCCCCAGTCTCTTGAGAAACAATAGCAGCAGCCAAATTAACAGCACTCTCAGCAACAACGCCTTCAGAAAAACCTTGTTTTGCCCTGTGCGCGAGAATAGTCTGCAACTGTTGAGTGTTGTAAGGCGGAAACACTAGTTCAGACTCGTACAACGCGCTCTTGCTGCGCGGGTCAAGCCTGTCCTTGAACGAAATCTTGTTAGAAATGCCAAGCATGCTGAGGCTTCCTCCCTTCAAATCATCATTGCTGCGCGTGAACGTGTAAACCAAATTATCCAAATCCTTCACAGTATCAATCTCGTCGAGAATAATCACAACGTTCTTGCCGTCAGCCTCAATCCAATCGAGGAGCTTTTCGTAAAGAAAACTCAAGCCAAAACCAGTCTTCGCGTGCTCAGGCACGAACTCGGAAACAAGCCTGAACAAAATGCGGTAGCGTGAATTGTAAATACGGCAGTTCATGTACGCCATCGCTGCCTTGCGCTTCATCGCGTTAAACTCGTTCATAACCTTCTTCGCGCACGTAGTCTTCCCAGTACCCGTCTTTCCATAAACGAACAAGTTCCGAGGCCTCTCGCCCTTCAACGCAGGCGAAACGCTGCGCATTATAGCTTCAATCTCCTTCTCCCTGTGAGGAAAGCTTTCCGGAATAAAGTGAGGCGACAAGGCGTCCTTATTCTTGAAAACGGTTGCTTCCGCTAAAATATCGTTGAACGAATTAACCAACAAAATCGCCCTTACAAAACGCTGAAAACAGCAAGACGATGTTTTACAAGAAAACATTTAATAATCCTTTCGCTATAAAAACTTTTCCAAGGCGACACAGTCGCAGGGTGATGAAGAATGGGCATACTACAAAAACTGACGGGAGCACTAGGAATAGGCAAAGAAATGGATTTGGAAGAATACCTGGACGCTGCAGAACTCGAAGAAGTCGACGTACTGCACCAGGCAGCAGACTTCTACGTCAAGCCAGTCGCACTCGAAAGCGAAGCGGACGTGAAAATAATCCTCGAAGAACTAAAGCAGAGAAACATTATTCTCTTGAACGTCTCGCCAATGTCGAGAATGCCTTCAAAACTCAAAAGCATAATCGACCACTTGAAGACGTACATTGCAAAAAGCAACGGAGACGTTGCGAGAATAGACAACGAAAAAATACTGCTGACTCCAAGCAGAGTAAAAATAGTAAAGCACCGAAGAAAATAAGGAGAAACAAACTGCTGCACTAATTCTTTTCCTTTAATTTTTCTTTCGTTTTTCTTAACACTCCTAAAATGGATGCTGCCTCCACGTCGCTGGGAACAGCGCGGCCAACCATTCGCCTGAAAGCCTGCTTTATCTTCGCGGGATTGCGCAGGGAAACGGCGAAAACGTCGACGATTTCGCCGAATAACTCGCTCATCTTCTCGCGCTCTGCCTTGCTCGAACGCTGAACCTGCTTGGGCTTTGAAACAAGCCGCAATTCGTATAATAAAACAGCCAACGCATGCGAAACATTAAGCGTGGAATACTTGAAGCTAGCAGGGATGCGGACGAGCAAATCACACGCGTCAATCTCGCGCTTGCTCAAGCCAGTGCCCTCCCTGCCAATAAGCAACGCGAACTCGCCGTCCACGTTCCTGATTTTTTCAACGAAAGCACGCGGGGAAATAGGGTTGCGCAACACGCTGCGCCCGCGCTTCAAAACAGCGCTCGTGCCCACGACGAACTCACAGCCTTGCGTTGCCTCTGAAAGCGTTTTGACTATCCTCGCGCCTTCAAGCAGTTTCACAGCATGCTTTGAATACTTTTTAGCAACAAAGCCAATCGAACACTTGGGGTTCACGATAAACAGCTTTTCAAAGCCGAAATTAGCGCAAACGCGCGCGCAGTAACCCAAATTCATTTCATACTCAGGCTCAACCAAAACAACGCGAACGCGACTGAAAATATCCTTCAAAAACAACACCCATGAACAAAACAAGACGATTAAACAAAGCAAAAATAAAAAGCAAACTGAACACGCGCAAACAAAACAAAAACGCGCGCAGAACAAGCAAAAAACAAACACGCCTAACACGCACGAACAAAAAAAATGAAAACGTAATGTGATTACTGCTTCTTTTCTCTTAATCCACCAACGAATTCAAGAATGCGCCTGTTGAATCTTTCAGGGTTTGAAAGCATTGGAAAGTGAATCGCTTCCTCATCTAGAAAGAATGAAGCGCCAGGAATGTTGGAAGCAAACTCACGAACTCTTCCATGCAAAATTAACGAGTCGCGCTTTCCAGCAATCACGAGAACAGGGACGTTTATTGCTGCGCAACGCGCCTTCCAATCCCCTGAAACGTTGAACAGCGCGCGCATCGCCACTGCCAGCGAACGCATGTTCGCCCTGAAAACATTTTTAATCACTTTCAACTCGTGCTCTGGATTCTTCGCTTCCTCGAGAATAACGCCCACGCAAAGCAGGCTGAACGCACTCCAAGCAAGCCGCCTGCCTTCAAGCAAGCGCGCGACAACGTCAACGAACGGGTTGAACTGCAAAGAGAAAAACAACGCTTGAGAAACAGCCTTCACCCAGCGAGGGTTTCCGAAAGCCCACAACTCGCGCGGGTCAGTAAACGCAGGGCAGACGAACACGATGGCTTCAACGCGCTCTGGAAACAACTCGCGAAAACGAATAGCAGCAGCACCCCACATGCTGTGCGCCACGAGAACAGCCTTGCCAACACCTTCAGCGTCAAGCGCACACTTCAAATCACGCGCCAAATCCTCAATGTAAGTGCCTATAGTGCTCGCGCCCCTGCTGCTCTTCCAATGCCCCCTGTTCTCCATAGTCAAAACATTATGCAACTCGTTGAATGCCGGGATTTGGCCCAAGTAAACAGCAGGGTGAGTGACAAAACCGCCAAGCAAAGCAACAGTACGCGCGTTTGCATTTCCATCCTTAGCAAGCCTGAAACGATAACGCACTTCAGCACCATCATGCGCCGTAACATACTTGTCAACGCCCTTAACCAAATCAGGCTCTCTAGAAACAGAACGAGGCTTGGGAACATTCTCAACACGCTCGGCAACACGCGCAAGCAAGTATGTGTTTAGCTGCTCCCTCGCATTGCAGCAATTAACGCAACCTGCGGGTTGATTCCCTGCAAGTTCCAAGTCGCAACCATTGATGCAAGCACTTCGTAGATTCCTGCTCCTTTCTGGTTTCTGAGAGTTCCCATGATTTTCC
>JACRGF010000010.1 GCA_016212395.1 Microcaldota archaeon | reverse complement strand
TTTTGCTTCCGACAATTGCAGGGCAAGTCGAAACGTTTTATAGCAAACCCGAAAAGTAATTCGACGAAACCAACGAACAAAACTCGCGGGCGGCTCGAGCCGCCAACGTCGCATGAAAAGAGTTTCGGCGTTCAAGCGAACAGGTTTGACGTGTAGAGTTATATTCTTTGTTTGCTATAGGTTTTGTTCAGGTGGGTGTTTTGAAGAAAATGATTTTGAGGAATTGGAATAGCGTCGTGCAAGTGGTTGCAGTGCTGTTGCTATTCGTGTTCTTGTACGCAGTGCTGGTTTTGTCTGTTCGCGGAGAACGCCCTTTTTCAACAGGCTTGCTTTCGAACGCGTCCATGCAAGCTGAATGGGCGGAGTTGAATTGCACGCCTTTGTTTGAAGAGGACAGGACGCGCGCGTATTCTTATTATGTCGAGGCAAGCTCTCAATGGGGAAGCGGGGAGTCTATATTCGAGAGAAAATTCATGGGAACAGATGCGGGCGGGAGCGTGTTGATGGCTTCGAAAACTATTTCGAAAACAGGGAACACGACGCTGATTGAAAAGCTTGACGCGGTGACTCTAGAGTGCAAGGGAATGGAAATGCTGCTCGAGAGCGTGAATGCGAAGCCGTCAAGGCAGGAGCTTAAGTGCTTGGAAACAAAGACAGGCTCGTTCGCGGCTATTTGCGAGGAAACGTTTGAAAAGCAAGGGGAAGAAAAAGTTGAAACGTTCATTGGAAATATTACTGCAACAGTGTGGGAAAACAAGCGGGAAAAGTTGAGAGTGTGGAAAGCAGAGGGAATAAACGTGCCGGTGAAAATGGAAGTCGGCAGTACCGGAGTGTGGACGCTTGCAGAGTACGAGTGAATAGAGAATGAAAAAATGGCGCGGGGAAAGGAAGAAAAAAAATAATGCGTGAAAAGATTTAGAGTTTTTTGGCGTGTGATGGGATGAAGATGCGCATGGTTTTGTTTAAGCGTTTCATCGTGTTGTTTTCGTTGTGCTTAGCGTTGCTGTTGTTTTCAGGCTGTTTCCAGATGACTCCGAGAGTAAAAATGGACAAGAGTTTCAAGGTGGAGACTGAGTTGACTGGTGCGAGCAGTTGCCAGAATACTGCGTGCATGTGCCAGATTGAAGAGACGCGGTTCAGGTATGTGATGTGGTTTTGCAGTGAAACGCCGAGCAGTGTTGAAGGAAGCGCCCCGTTTCCCGCAATGGATTACAATTCTACTGCAGGAGACTCGTGCGAGTTTATTGGAGACCAGAGCGGAGCGCCTCAAGGAGCGTGCTACGAGTACGACATTAATTTTAGAGGGGAAGAAGATGACCCGGGTGGTGCGTTCAAGGCGTGGAATTGTGATGATTGCTGTTGGTTCAGCCCTGGAAGGACAGGGTATCAAGTCGTGCCAGTCATGTGCAATGATGAAAATCCAACGTGCAGGATTGACGTTGTGAATGGGGATGATAAAGGATGCGATTGTAGTATGACGGACGGGTTTGAAAAATGCGGGGAGCGCTTGACTTGCAAGAGTGCAATGTGCCAGTTTCTTGACAGCAAGGGAAATCTTTACGATGATTTTTGTTATAGGGCGAGCGGGGACAAGCCTGCAGTTGGGGCAACTGCAGCAGCGATAGTGTCCGCGTCTGAGTCTCCTTACAAGTACATTTACGACTTTTGGGGAAGCTGTGAAGGCGGGAGGGGTATGAATAGGAAGGACTGTGAAGAGGATGGCGGGGAGTGGGAGAAAAAAGATTTTGCTGACGCGGATGGTGCCCAAGCAGGACCTGACCAGTGCGTTGCAAAGTGCGTGAGGGGAAGCCATATTGCAGCGTGGAGTTGCTTTAGGAATGCGACTGGCGAGCATAATTTGCACATGACTTGCGAGACGAAAGTTTTGCGGACTCTTCAAGGAGGCAACATGTTCAAGGTAGTGCCGTGCGACGCAGCTGCGATGAAGAGCATTATGGAAAACCCGTTGCTTGAAATCGCCACGTTCAAGATAGGGCAGGGGCCTGACTTGTTTTCGTTTGAGAAGGCGCGGGCAGCGTGCGAGCCTTCTCTTGAGATTGAAAAAAGAGTGTCGCTCGGCTTGAAGACGTTCAACCCTGAAGAAATCCGGTTGCCGGGTTTTGCAAGCGTGTGCTTCAACAACAAGGATGATGAAGAGCACGCGCTTGAAGACGAGCTGGAAGGAGGGGAGGACAGCGAGATTGAAGTTGGTGTCGGAGAGTGCGCGGAAAAAGTGAAGCTTGAGCAGGGAAGCCATGTTGTTACTGATGAAAAAACTACGGAAACGCTCGAGGCAGAAGTTGGGGAGAGCGGGGCGAGGTTTGGAGTTGGGGACAACAGCGTGACGCCTGCGAACGCGCAAGCGGATTATAATGGAGTAATAATTTTCGAGGGGCTGAAAGGCAGGATGACAATGCCTGAAACTATCAGGATAGACAGGCCGTTGGGGGAAGATATAATTTTTGATTTGCTTGCTGAAGATGTTGAAACGTTCAACAGGCGGCTTTCGAGAGATGAATTTGCTTGGGGTTTCTCGTTGCCTGAAGAAGAAACGCTTCACCCTGGCTTGCACATGATTTATTATGAAGATGAAGATGCTGCAACGCGAAGCGAGCAATTCGTTCCCGCAGCGCAGTTGTTCATTTATTCCGCGAGCGAAGTGTGGATTAAGGAAGGAACGTTTTCGTGCCCGGTTATTGACGGGGTGGAAGTGAACAACAAAAAGATTTGCGTTGATGGAAAACCGCAGTTGGCAATAGGAAGTGGCGAAGGAGTGAAGATAAAAAATGATGATGACGTCGAGCGGACTGTGAACATTTACAGGAGGGTTGAAGGCTCGCTTGAAACTGTTGAAGAAAAGAAAATGCTTCCGAAGACAGAGTGCGTGTGGAAGCCTCCTGAGAGCGGAACGTATTACTTGGCGTTGGGCAGGGTGTTGGAAACTTTGCCTGGAGAAGCTGTGGAAGGCGGGAGGGAAGCTGGCGAGGGAAGTGGCGTGGGAGGGTGTTTGCCTGGGGATTTGAGTTGTGCTGGGAGGGGTAGAGGTTCGGGAAGCGAAGAATGCGCTCCTGATGATTTCGCGTGCTTGTTTGGCGTTGGCGGGGGCAGTGATGATGGGCAAGAGCCTGACGCGTTCTTGTTTGTCTCGAGCAGTTCGAATGTTTACAATGTTGACATTGAGGATGCAGCGTTTTCTCCGAATTACTTGACGATGCTTGACGAGGAGAGCATGTGTTTCGTCAACCCGACTGACGTAGAGAGGCAAGTGAAGATTGTAGGGTATTCAATGCCTGGTCAGGAGTTCGTGGATGATTTGGGGGTTGAAAAGTGCAGTGACAGGAAGGATAATGATTTAGATGGGTATGTTGATTGTGAGGATACGGAGTGTGCGGGTAGTGAAGGTTGTGGGGGATTTTTGCGTGTGCCTGTTGGTGAAGTTTGCAATAATTTGCGTGACGATGATTTTGACGGGCGGGTGGACTGTAATGATGCGGATTGCAGGAGGAGCCCGTTGTGTGATATTACTGAAAAGCGCTTGGAGGAAGAGGTTGGCTGGCTGAGCGACGAGGATGCGACGATAACTATTCCAGCAAACCACATGTCGTGTGATTGTTTGAGTGGGGCTGAACAGTGTTTCATTCCGAAAAACCTTCCGCGCGGGAGGCAGACTGGAATATTTAAGTTCAGGGACTTGCGCAATAACGAGGAGTTGGTGGTTGGAGTTAGTTCTGGCAAAACGTTTTTCGTGAACATGACGTTGCTCGGATTCACTCCTTCTTCAAGCTCTGTGGCGTCGCAGGGGAAGAGTGAAGTGTGCTTCACGAATTTTGATTCAGAGCATGAAACGCGGGTAGTGCAGTACGAGGGTTATTTTGATTCGGATGGGGAAATGCATGCATTCAGGTCTGCCAGCATGAGCGTTCCGTATGGAGAGGAGCGTTGCAGGGAAAAATCGAATTACGCGCCTGGCTTGCACGTGTTCAAAGACGTGACGTCTCCAGACTTTCCTATGACGGCATACGTGCTTGCGGGAGAAGAGGGGGTGGACGGCGTTGGGAACAAGTACGTGTTCTTGACTGAAAACGAGGTTATTCCTTCGAGGCTTGAAATGGCTATTGATGATAATTTGTTTATAGTGAATACTGTTGACGGGCGGATTGCGTTGAACAATGGGACTGTGTTGAGCCGGCCGCTCGACCCGTTTGGCGTTACGGACTCTGCGTTTGATGTTGGGAGGCGTACTGAAAACGTCCAGTTGCGCAATGGGCCGTCTGGACAGCTCGTGTTCAACGGCAGGGGGAGAATGAACTGGACTGGTTGGAGCATTGGAATAAAAACAGTGAGTGACGCGCGGGCTGAAAAGAGTTTCACGCTTTCAATAATGGATTCTGCGTTTGCAGCGAAAATTCCGAAAGTCGGGCCTGGAGGGTATGATGAAGACGCGAGGTTGAACCTCGCGACTGTTTGGACTGCTGGCCCGCCGAGCATTCTCACGCTCAGGAAACTGCGCGCGCTCATAAACGAAAGGGCTATTCCGGCAATCGTGCTCAGTTTTTCAGGGGATATTCAGTTGAGCGTTATTGACATGAACAGGCGCGAGCGTTTTCAAGTGCGCGCTGGCTCGAAAGTAGAGTTGATGAACATTGACGACCAGGAGCACGTTGTAAAGTTTGACAAGTACCACGCGAGCCCGTTGACAGTGTGCGGGCCCAAGCCGTGGTGCGCTGAAAACATGCCTGAAGCGTATGATGAAAGCAAAGCGTGCGGAAGCGAGGGGAACGTGCCTCCTGAAATGGATTGTGCTGCGACTGAAGCAACGTGCAAAGACATTTGGCCAGAGTGGGCGGGGGAGGAAAACAGTGATTATCTCAACTGCTTGAAGGAGTTGGGGCACGACGAATGCGTTGAGGACAGGACAGCGTGGTGCGCGTGCATGGCGAAAAAGTATTTCGGCCCTGATGATGACGGGGACGAAGGCTGGAAAACGTGCGCGGACAGGGTTGAGACGAACGTGGAGGAAGTGAACGCGCTTGTTGGAGTTCCGCAGAGGGATGGTGCTACCAAGATTTTTGACGCGACGAACATCGCGCTTGACCAGTATGAAGGGGAGAACGTTAGTTGCGCGAGTGGCGGGAGCGATGCAGATTGCGGGGTTACGCCTTCTCCTAATTGGCACAGAGTTACTACAACGGATGCGAGTGTGGATGGTTCTATACTTTTCAGTTCCGAGTTTCTTTCAAATGCGAAAGACGGCGTGTATTACTTGAGTGATTATCCTGCGAGTTGCTTTGAATATGAAGAAGGAGAACAGCCAGAGGCAGGCAGCTTGAAGCCTGAGTGTGACGTTGACTCGATGAGGAATAGTTTCGAGATTGAAGTGGTGAACATGGACCACAAGGTTTCGTTCGACTTGACGAAAATTTCCCAGCCGAGTTTCACTGGGAATGAAGTGTGTTTTGAAAACGTTGGAAAAATTCTGAGGAATTTCAGCGTGAAGCAGTTTTTCGGAAGGGCGAGAGTGAAAAACGAGAATTATGAATTCGTTCTGGTTCCGTGGGCAATGGCTGATGAAACGTATACCACTTATTGGGACGAGAACAAGCTTGACGCGAGCGGGAATATTGGAAACCATGACCCGACGACGTCAAGCGTGTTTTGTTCTTTGAACAGGTTTGACAATCCGTTGTTGAATATTTTCATTGGAGAGCGCGTTGAAGACTTGCAGCCAATAGTGGATATTAAGAACGGCGAGTTTTCAGCGTACATTAAAGGCGCTGGGGAAGGCGAGAGCATTGGCATTGAAGAGCTTCGGCTCGCTCCTCCTAACATGATTAAAATTGCGAACAAGGCTGACGGCCCGCACAAGATTGAAGTGAATGGAGTGCCGTTCGCGTTGCTTGCTGAAGCAGATGAGATTGGGTTGAGGATGGGCGCGGTTTATGCGAGGGAGGGTGACGAGCGGCTTCCAGTGATAACGAAAGGATTGCATGCATTGTGGGACCCTGAAAACAGCAGAGTGCAGTTTCCAATAGAAGGGTGGAAGGAAACGTCGCCGGACATTTGGTCTGCTTCGGGAAAATATATATTCAAGGACGTGCGGGATGATGAAAAGTGTGATGGCGCGTTTTCTGCTGAGAATGCGAATTATCAGGAAGAGTTGGAGATGCGAGGAGTTTGCGGGGGAAGCACTGGAATAGCGTGTGAAACGATAGAAACGTGCCCGACGAAGCTATTTGCGAAAGCGAGTTGCCCTGCAATGTGCCCTGAAGCGAGCATGTGCGAGTACCCGATAGAAGGAGGTTATACTGCAGAGTTTGTTGATGATATTCGTCTGAATGATTACTTCTGCGGGGTTGACCCTGACAAGGTTCCGAAGAATTACGCGCCGAAGTATTACAACAGGGCGACTGGGAGAAGCGAGGGAATTGAAAATCCTGAAAAGCAAAGCATGTACGCGTGGCTTGAAGCAAAGCTCGGGCCAGACCCGAATGGGATTGATGCAGAAGCTACAGAAGTATTAGAGGAAACGTGCAGTGAAGTGATGAACGAGTTGAGGGATGCGCCACGTTATGGGGGTTGCGGGTTGCAGCCTTGTGATCCGGACAACCCGCCTCCTGAATGCTCGGCTGACGCGTGTGGCTCGCAACCCGTGGACCCGATGAGGGGGGAGTGTGAAGCGTACGCGCGCGGAGAGTCCGTGAGTGTTGAAACGCTTGCAAACATTGACACGTTGTGCGAGGGTTATTTTGAGGAACGTGAAGTGTACGAAACATGCCGAGCTATAAATATAGATTGCGTGAGCGTACGTGCTGCTTGGCAACAGTGTGTGAATGGATTTGGAGTGAATGATGACTTGAGTTTAGGGACTAATTATGTGGATTGGCTAGCGTGTAAGAATGCGTGGGAGGCTGGCGCTCGAGAGTATAACGGGCAGATTGGCGAGCATTATGAATTCGTGCCTGGAATGATTGAAAAGTATAGTGAGGAAGGTTGGCCGTGGCCTGAATTAGAGAGTTGGACTCCAGAGTGGCTGGATGGGCGCGAGCCTCTTAATATTGATGCTGATTGTTCAGGGCGTTATGTTTGCGCTTCTGAAAACGGCGAGTATGATGGCAAGACGAGACCGCTGGCGATGACTGCATGCGAAAAAAAAGTGAAAACAGAGTGGGACAGGCGCGCGTGGCAAATAACGCAGGACTGGTACACGAAGCACATGGAGGAGAACAGGGACTGGTTCAACTGCATGGACATTTGCACGAATTGCAAGGCTGATTGCGCGAATGATTACAGTGATGAAAAATTCAGGGAAGAGTTTGGGGTTGGGGACGCGGACATTAGCGATGCAAAAATGGATGAAAACAATTTGCGGTGCGATTATGTGACTGGAGTGTGCGACGCGTTCACTACGTTCAGCACTCCGAGTTTTGGCGACAGCGAAACGTACCCGAATTACGTGTTCGTGAAGGACGCGACTTATTCGCGTGGCTTGACGATTGAAGTGTATAACGGAGAGTTTGAGAATGGTGATGTTGTTGGAGGGCCACCGAAAACGAGCGAGGGAACGCCGGACGTGAGGCTGCTCACGACGATTTCAAAGCACACTGGTTTTAGAGACCAGCGGGATTACATCGCGCCGAGGACTGAAGAGATTAATGCGCCGTTGAGTGGCGGGACTGGCGAGGGCTTGAAGAACCCGTTTACCGTGAGAGTGGTTTTCAGTGGCGAGCCTCGCAACCCAGCGAGTTTTTACGGGGCGAAAGTGAATTTTGAAGTGAGTTATTCGAGGTTCGAGGGAGCGATGGATGTTGAAAAGGAAATTTTCTTTGGAAAGTATATTGACGTGAACAATCCGGGTTACAGTGGGAGCGAGGGGACTACGCTCATGCTTGATGCTGGGCCGAGAGAGGATGGCGTGAATATTGCTGATAGTGAAGTGTATTTCACGAATGGAGCGTGTGACTTGAGCGAGGAGGACCGGGAGAGGATGAAGCTCGAGTGCTCGAGCGATGCGTTGAACACGCAAGTGATAGTGCAATCGAATTGGAATGATGATGGTTTGAAGAACATCGCGCCTGGAGGTAGGGGGTGCTTCACTGCAGAAGGTGGGAGGGCGTACCATGTTTACGATGATAATATTGAATACCCGGTGACTGGAGAGGATGTGGACTTGCAGTATTACTTGGGGATGCGGGACGCGCCGGGTTTTGATTTAAAGGATGACAGTTTTGATTTGACTTCTGATGCTGACGGAAATTGCATTGAAGTGGACGACCACGCGGGGTTCGTTCTTCAGAGTTCGCCTGGAACAACGGAAACAGGGTTAGTGAAAGTGGCGAACTTTAGTTATAGGGTAGACCCGCGTGTAATAGGGGATCCTTACAGGGGTGACCGCAAGAGGACAGTGTTGCAAACGTCTCCTGGGAGCAGGGTGTGCTTCAAGGCGAATTCAGTAGAGGGAATGTCGCAAGTCGGCACAGTGTTTAGCGGCGTGTCTGACACGCACTTGATTGTGCCGCCAGTGGAAGCGTGCGAGGGAGTTATAATGCTGGATTTGGAGTATGAAAGTGACGAGGGGGGTGTTTACATTCAATGCCCTGATCAAGCAAAAAAGTATATTTGGACGAACTCGCCTCCTGGAAGCTATGAAGGGTATGACGCTGGAAGCGCTGCTGCAGGAATGGTTGGTGATGGCTGGTGTGCTCCGTCAGAAGGATGCGCGTGGAATAATGAGGAGCGGAGAGGGGATAGCACGAGCGAGTGGGTTTACGGGCTTGATGCGGGAGAGGAAACATGCTGGTACCCGCCTGCGAATGATGAGAGGACTGTTCCAAAGTATGTGGTTGCTGACCCGTATTCCGGGACGAGTTTTGACATTATCAGTGCAGGGGATTCGATAAGCATTCCGCTCGTGCTTGAGCAGTTCGAGCCTACGACGGAAATTTACGCGAGGAGTGGTGCGAAAATATGCGTTTTGAACGAGGACGGGGAACGGGATAAGCACGTGCTTTCGTTCTATACTGCGTGCGCCGAGAGGGATGACGGGAAACGGCCGTTGCCTGAAGACTGCACTGAAAACTCGAGGGTAGGTGGAACAGGAGATGTTTATAGTGGAGAGAAAGTTTGCTTTGAAGCACGGGATTACGGGACAGAGTATGATTATTTGATTCAGGATGATTTGAGTGGAAAAATTGTGAGGATTAAAGTGACTGACGAGTGCAGCATTTACGGGGAAGAGACCGCGGTGATTGCGAAGAGGATGAGTGATTATGACCATGCTGTTTTCGACAGGCCTGAGTTTAACATTGGGCCTGAGTTTAACGAGCACGGGCCTGCGACTCCTGCGATAATAACGACGGAAGTTGGAGGGAGGGTGAGTGATGCGTGCATGCTCGCGCAACTGCGTTCGATTAAGGAAAACTGCAGGAACTGCAGTGCTGCTGCAGTGTTCCTCGAACCGTTCATGGAAAGCCCGGAAACGTATGCAGCGAGTTTGGAAGGGGATTTGGGAATGAGTGAAAGCGAGCGAACAGAGGCAGTGCGCGATTACACTGCAAAGTATGGAGGAAGTTTTGTTGCGAAGTACAATCAATTGATTAATGCGAATGAAGGAAACGGCTTGTTTGCGTACGTGCATGATGACCCGAGAGTAGAGAGAGACGCGTCAAAGTGTGATCTGAGTGATAGTGAGAATAAAGTATGGTGCTCGCCGAACCAGTACAAGGGGACTCCGATTACTGACATGATTGGAGTGTTCGCGTTGTTCAAGAACAAGGAAACGTGCGACGCGAAAGAATTGTTGAACGAAGTGAAAAAGAAGGCGAATTACAGCCTGCAGGAATTCAACTCGCCCCCGCCAGGATGGGAGGGCGAGACTGACGTTCATGGGGACCCGGTGAAAGGCTCTTACACGCCAATGTACGTTGACAAGAAGGATTACAAGAAAGAGGATTTCAAGAGCGGGAAACTGCCGGCGTACATTGGCTACAAGGAAATGAGCATTCCAACAATAGTGCTTGGTTACGGGTTTACGAGCGGAAGCGAGTGGACGACGAAAATGTGCACTGGGGGGGATTGTATGAGTTATCAATCATGCAGTTTGAGCGAAGCAGAGATGGCTCAAGCGTTCAAAGACTTTTTCACTAAAGAGACTTACTCGCTCGCGAGCCACGGGGTGATTGGAGTGGCAATGCATTGTTACGAGGACGGAAGGTGCCAGCCGTTCAACATTGGATTAGAGCAAGGCAGTGTAGAAGAAAGCAACCCGTGGTGGGTGGATTTTCTGGAAGGAATTGGGTTCGTGTATGGGGGAATAGGGGAACCGACGCCTTACGGGCTTACGGATAAGAACGGCAACGTGAAAAGCCCTGCTTTTGAAACGTGGTACGACAAGTGCGGGAGGTACTTTGTGAGCGCAAGCGGCTTGGTGAAAACAACTGCTGCAGCTGAAAAAACTAGTGCTTCAATATGCGATCCGGGAAGAATAATGGCGTTGTACGACCAGTACAAGTGCACGGCATAAAAAAAGAATAAGATAAAAAAAAATCGAACAGCGAGAAAGACAAAAAGAAAATAAACAAAATTGTTGTTTTCTCGTTTCAGCATATGCGTTTCATTTTTTGTTCGTTTGGTTTGCTTGTTTTTTTATTTTTTTACAGACGGTCAACGCTTTCAACGCTTACTTCGCTTACGCCAGGGACTTTCTTCACTTTTTCTTCAATGTCCCCTCCTTCCTCGTCGTTTACTACGAGGCGCGCGAGCAAAACTTTCGCGCCGAAAGCGACTTCGGCAACGCCCATTTGAACAGGCTTCAGCTCGCGTTCTACAGCCTGCCTCACTTCATCGAGCTTGTCCATGTCTTCAGGAAAAATTTTTACAACAATCGAAACTTGCGCCATAAAACCCCCTCCAATTTGTGAAAAAAATTACGACGCGAAAATTTATAACCCCTGCAGAAAAAAAGCTGGAGTGCGAACGCTGTTTTTTCTTGTGAAAAAAAAGACTATTTGTGCTGCACGCGAGTTTTTCGCTTGAAGCGTGTTTTGCGTGTTGCACGTTTTTGGTTGGAGTGCGTTTTGCCTTGTGCGCGCATTTGCTGGTGCTGACCGCGTGTATTTATTTTTTCGCCTGCGTTATTAATGCGTGTTTAGGTGGGATTTGCGTGATTAAGCGGGTTTGCTTGAAGAATTGGCGTAGCCACGAGGAAAACTGTTTCGAGTTCGGCAGTGGAACAAACTTGCTCATGGGCGTGATGGGAGGCGGAAAGACGAGCGTAGTCGAAGCATTGTGCTACGGGTTGTTCGGAAATTTTCCAGCGTTGCAGAAGAGGCGAGTGAAGCTGGCAGAGGTTATTTCGAGCTGGCCGAAGGAAGAAAAGGAAGCTGAAGTGAAAGTCATTTTTGAATGGAAGGGCGCAGAGTATGAAGTGGTGCGGAGTTTCGGAGCAAACGGGACGAAGGCGGAGTTGAGGAAGAACGGGAAAATGGACGAGGCGCAGCCTGAGAAAGTTACTGAGCGTGTTGAAAAGATTTTGAAAGTTGATTACGAGTTGTTTTCGCGCGCGATTTACTCTGAACAGAATGGAGTGGACCGTTTTCTTAACTTGAATCCGGGCGAGAGGAAGAAACAGTTTGACGAGTTGTTTGGGATAGACAAGTTCGAGGCAGTGCGCGCGAACTTGAATAAAGTGCTTGCAGAGTTGAAAGCGTTGAAGGAAAACGAGGAGCGCGAGCTCAAGCGCCTCCAGCCCGAGACAGTAGAGAAAGAAGCGGATAAAACAAGAAAGCAGCTGGAGGAAGCGCGGGAAGAATGGGAAAAGGCAGAGAAGGAACTGAAGAAACTGAGTGGTGAAGAGTTTGAGAGAAAGAGGAAGGAGTTGAAAGAGCTTGAAGAGCGGGAAGCGTCTTCGAACAGGATAAAACGGGATTTGGCGCGGGCTGAAGGCGAGCTCGCGGCGCTTGAAAACGAGGTCGAAGGCGCGAAAGCTTTTGAAGAGAAAGCGTTTTTGGAAGTGAAGCGGAGAGAGCAAGCGCTTAGGGTAGAAATTGAAGCGGAGAAAAAAGCGTTGCGGAATGTTTTGAACGAGCTTGGTGAAACGAACAGGAAGGCAGGCGCGTGTTCAGAGAGAGTGCGCATGCTGAAGGAAAAAACAAGGGAAAAGCAAAAGCTTGAGGCAGCGCTCGCAGAATTCGAAGTGAACGCTTCAATGATTAAGGAAGAGAAGGACAAGGCGAAGAACAACGTTGAAAGCGGGAGGAACTACTTCGCACAGCTCAAGGCTGAAGTTGACGAGCTTGAGAAGGGAACGCGCGAGCTTGAAAAAGAGATAAGCGCGTGCCCTTTGTGCGAAACGCAGTTGACGAAGGAAAAGAAGGACGGCATTCTCAAGGAGAAGAAGGAGAAGAAGAAAAAGAAGGAGGAAATGATGAATGGCGTGCGCGACGCGCTTGAAACGGAATTGACGGCGCTGGATGCGCTTGAAAAAAACTTGAAGCACTTGGAAGAATGCGAGAAGAAAATAACAGAGTTGAAGGAAGCTGAGAAAGAGCTTGAGAAAACTCTGGGAGAATTCGACGAGTGCGAGAAGAAAAAGAACGCGCTTGAAAACGAGAGGAGGAAGGCGGAAGAGAAAAACGCGAAGATGGAAGAAGAGCATGATGCTGTCTGCAAGGCGAAAGGCGAAATGGAGAGGATTGAAAAAAAGAGGGGCAGGCTGAATGAGTTGAAGAATGCTTTGGAGAAAATGAAGGGCGACGAGGGGAAAATCGCGTTTGATGCTGGAAACCTTGCGTTAGTGAGGAGTGAAGTGGAGAAAATGAGTTCAATGAAAAATGCGCTCGCTGAAAAAATTTCCGGCTTGCAGAAGGAAGAAAAGCGGTTGAAGGAATTGCTTGCGCTGCATGAAGAGAAAATTAAGGAAGCGGGAAAAAGGGCGGAAGCATCGAAAGAGTATGCTGAAGCGCTCGCCTGCGCGACAGTATTCCAGAATGCTGTTGTTGAAACGCAGAAGAGCCTGCGTGAAGGACTGGTGGAAGCAGTCAATTCTGCAATGACTGAAACGTGGAACGTGATTTACCCTTACGGAGACTATGCTGGAATGAGGCTGCGGGCTGAAGCGAGCGATTACGTGCTTGAACTCCAGCGGGGCGAGGCGTGGGTGCAAGTGGAGGGAATTGCGAGCGGGGGGGAACGCGTGTGCGCGAGCCTTGCAATGCGCATTGCAGTGGCAACAGTGCTCGTGCCGAACTTGAGCTGGCTTATCCTGGACGAGCCAACGCACAATTTGGATGCGGAAGGAGTGAAGACGCTCGCGAAAGCGCTTGCCGAACAAATCCCGAGAGTAGTAGAGCAAACGATAGTGATAACGCACGATGAAAACTTGAAGGACGCGGCAACGGCAAAAACATACACGCTCGCGAGAAACAAAGACAAAGGAGAAAAAACGAGGATAGAAACAGCGAAAGAATAAAAGAAAAAAAAATCGAAACTAAAAAAATCTCGTGAAATGGGTTAGTATTTCCGTCAAAACTTCTAAACTGCAAAAGTGAAAACTCAAAACTACGGAAGTCCACTCGAAACTTTTAAACCCCTAAACTTAGAAACTGCAAAACGTCTAAACTCAAAACTCTTATTCAAAACTATTTAAATTTGCGTGTGAGAATGGGTGTTATGGACGACAAGTTGGTTGAGGGAAAGCTCGAAAAGTGCACTGCGCTGTATGATTACGGGCTGTGCAGGGACGCGCTCGCGTGCTATAATGAAGTGGTCAGCTTCAAGCCTGAGTGCGGGGTCAGCTATTACTTGAAGGGAATGTGCTTGTACAGGCTTGGAAAATTCCAAGAGGCAGTAGACTGCTTCGACAAGAGCGTTGGGCTTGACAGGGACGAGCAGCTGCCTCACCAGGCGAAGGGAATTTGCCTCATGCGCTTGAAGAAATTTGAGGACGCGATTCAAAGCTTTAAGAAAGCATTGCATAAAAAACCGCGGGACGTTGAAACAATGTTTCTCATCGCTTGCTGCTTCCTTTTCTTGGAGGACGAGCAAAGCGCGAGAGAATGGGTTGACATAAGCAGGCGCTTTGATCCGATGCATGCGCGCGGAATGCTCCAGTTGTTCTTCGAAATATTCGTGCTTGGAAGCGAAGAGTTGAGCGCTGATGAAAAAGAAGTCTTGAAAGCAACGCTTCAGAAAATAGAGGAGCGGAAAAAACTTTAAGGTGATATGGTATTTAAAGCAAAAAAGTTTCACATTCAAGCGCGGATAGAGTCGTTCAGGAAGAAAATGTTCGGGAAGAAAAAAAAGCAGCTCCCGCTCGCAGTGTATTACAGGCCCATAGACAGCGTGAGAAACGTTTTGAAGAGCATGGCTGGGAACAGAAACATTGCATCACGAGTTGCGAAAACGTTTTCGAGAATGTTTAGATAGAGGAAGAAAAAAAACGTATTCTGCTTGTTTTTCTTTTTTCGTTTTAAAAATAATCAAGTGAGGATTTGCTCTGCTATTGAGCGCGCGTCGAATTCTATCAAGTCCCCGTAGCCTTGGCCGACTCCGATGAACAATATAGGCACGCCTGTTGATTTTGAAATGCTTAACGCAGTGCCTCCCTTCGCGTCGCAATCGAGCTTTGTGAGAATGACTGCATCCAAGCCTATTGCAGCGTGGAAGGCGTTCACCTGGTCTATTATCGCGTTGCCTGCAATGCTTTCGCCGACGAACAGTTTCAAGTCAGGCTTTACTACGCGGTTTATTTTCTTCAGTTCGTCAATCAGGTTGGCGTTCGTGTCCTGCCTGCCTGCACTGTCGATTAATACAACGTTGATGTTGTGGGACTTGGCGTGGCTGACTGCGTCAAACGCGACTGCCGCAGGGTCTGCCCCGTACTTGTGCTTTACAACTCCGACTCCGAGCTTTTCAGCATGATGAACAGTCTGCTCTATGGCTGCAGCGCGGAACGTGTCGCTCGCTGAAAACAAGCAGGAATAGTTTTTAGAGAGTATAACGCTTGCAAGCTTGGACATTGTGGTGGTTTTGCCTGCGCCGTTCGGGCCGACAAACAAAATCTTGACAGGCTTAGGGTGCTCGCTGAGGATGCGCCAAAAGTCAGGCTTTCTAACGTTGAGGACAGACACAAGGCTTTCTTTCACTGAATTTTTTATTTCCTCGCCGAGCTTGTCTTTCCTTACTTTCCTGCCTACGAGGCGCGAACGCAAGTCTTCAACAAGCGCTTGAGAAACTTCGAACGCAACGTCGGACTCGAGCAGGGAAAACTCGAGGTTTTCAAGAAGACTTGAAACGTCTTTCTCGCGGATTTCAACATCACTGGAAAAAACGCTTCTCACTTTAGACTCGAGGCTCAAGTTCGCTTCCAAACTCTTCTTCTGCTCCTGCTTGCCCACACCAGAAATAATTTCAGCAGGCTTTCCAAGCAAGCTGTTGACCTTGTTGAAAATGGAAACAGGAGACGGTGTTTGCTGCTGAACGTTCTTTCCAGCTTGCTGGAACTGTTCGGGCTGTTTTTTTGTTTCTTGCTTTTCCTGCTTGTGTTCAGAAAGCAATTCTGCAGTCTTTTTTTCAGGTTGCTTTTCTGGAGTTTGCGGTTTTGTTTTTGGGAGTGCTGGCGCAGTTGTTTTTTCCGCTTCTTTTTTCTCTTGCACTGGCTTGATTTCAAGAATTTGTTTTTTTTGGGGCGCAAACTGCACTTTTTCTTGAAGAAGTGGTTTTTCAGAAAGAGGCTGTTTTTGCGGTTCCGGGGGTTTTTCTGCTTGTGCTGGCTTTTCTTCTTTTGGCTCTGCTTCTTCTTCTGTTTTTTTCTGGGTTAGATTGCTGATGAAGGAAGAGATTTTATTTTTTAGCAATCCGAACATGGTTGGATCACTTTTCATCCATTTTGGCCATTATTTCTTTCGCGTCTTTGTCTATTGCCCTCAGCTTGTCTGAAACCTGCATTAACGCGTCTTGCAGGCGGGCGCGCGTTTCGTCTATTTTCTTCAGCCTTTCTTCGAGAACGCTTATCGCGTCCGGAACGTGTTTTTCAACCATGATGCCGGAGCCTACTTCGATGAGTATCTTGTCTGCTTTCTCTACTTCGGAGTTTACGAGCACTCCGGATCCGATTGGAAGCAGCACTTTCTTGTTTTTCACGTTTTGAATGTTTTTCAGCGTTTCAATAGTCGCGCGCGCCTCGAAGCTCGTTGATTGCAGCGAAGATATTTGTTGCTGCATTGCCTGGCCTTGCTGTTGGCAGGATTGGGCTTCGAACGCGAGCTGGTTCAGTTTTTTCTGGCCTGAGTCGTCTTTACTCATTCAAACCACCTTTTTTTACTTCGGAAATTTTTATTTTCTGGGCTTTCAAGCCGTGCTGGCCTCCCAGAGTTTTTAATACGAGGTTGCGGGCTGAAGACTCTGATGCTGCTTCTACTTCTTTTGAAAACTTTCTACTCTCACTGCCCAAATCCATTTCACCTTTCACTACAAACTTCATCGAATACACCTCTATGCAGTTTCAGCATACGCGCGTTCCGGGAGGAACGCTCTTGTCAACAGTCAGCAGCGTGACGCCGTCCGGAGAATCTGCAGCCAACAACATTCCCTGTGAGAGAATTCCCCTTACAGCGCGCGGGTCGAGATTTGCGACTATGATGATTTGCTTTCCAACCAAGTCTTGCGCGGAATAATTTTTAGCAATGCCTGCAACAAGAGTGCGCTTTTCCCCAACGTCGATAGTCAGCTTCAAAAGCTTGTCAGCGCCAGGCACAGGCTCTGCGGACTCTATGCGCGCGACCTTCAATTCTATTTTCTGAAAATCTTCAAACGAAACCATGCAAACCACAACACACGTTTTGAATTGTTTTGCAGTAGTTTCGCAGTAGTTTTGACCTCAGCGAAACCATTCGAAACTTCAAAACCGCGAAAGCAAAACTTAAAACGTTTCGACTTGTTTTGCTTATGTGGTTTTGACTTGTTCTGGCCACTCAAAACCACTGCAAAACCGCAGAGTCAAAACCACCCAGTCAAAACTCCAAAATTGCTAAACTGCAAAACTTCTAAACTTCAAAACAGTGATAACGCTTGAGTTATTCTTCCAAGCTCAAAGCCTGAAGTCGGTTCTCCTACGACGCAGCCTTTCGAGTTTGCTATCATGCTTATGCCCACGAACGGAACGCCCATGTTTGCCGTGGCGTTCAAGCCGCTGACTTTGAGAATGCTTTCAATGAATTTCAATTCTTCGTCGGTTGCGTCATTGTGCGCTACGAAGCCTTTGTTTGTCGCAATGCACGCGCTTCCGACCGTGGAATAACCGGCAATCTGGCTTTGCACTGCTTCAACGCCGAGGCAGTCTTGAATTTCCTTCACGTCTGTTTTTGACAGCAAAGGGCTGGCAATGCATCCGTGCGAGTTTGCAACAAGGTTGTTGCCCAGCGCGCACCACCTGCTTTTTGAAACGCAAACGTTTAAGCCAGTGAGTTTTTTCAGCTCGCTTGCTTCCCGCGAGTCTATTGTCGTAGGCAGGATGACGCCGTTGTCGTTCATTGCAGCCATCAAGCCGATAAACTCGGAGTTTGCAATGCTCACGCGCGCGATTTCAACACCCAAAACTTCGTTGCACGCGTTCAACAATTTGTCTGAACAGTTTTTCGGAAGCAGGGCAATCAAATCGCTTGCGCAGGCAAACAACCCCAGAAACGCGTTTCCAAACTGTGTAGTCTTAGCGTAATTCATTTTTCTCAGCTTGAACGCCTTCGTTTTTGTTCTCTTTTTCCTTGGGTTTTTCTTCAACAGGCTTTTTTTCTTGTTTCGGCTTGGAAGGCTTTTGTTTTTTTTCTTTTTTCGCTTTCTCTTCTTTTTTTGCTTCCGGCTTTTCAGTGGAATTAACGAGCGAAACTACAACTGCTCCCTCGCCGTCTTTTTTAGCGCGGAGCTTGAGCCTGCGCGGGGGCTTCTTCATTCCGCACGCGAACAGTAGGGAGTTCACTTCGTTGTTGATTTTGACTTTTTCTTCGCTTGCCTTCATGTGCCGCGCTATGAATGAACGCAGTTCTTTCACAGCACGCTTCGCCCGCGTGTTGCGAGGGCCGCGCACGTAAACTCCACCCAGGTTGACAGTGTAAATTCTTTCAAGCTCTCCAGCCATGTGTTCCACCCGCAGCCTACTCTAACTTGAGTTTCCTGCTTCTCCAGTTCCGCCTCTCTGAATTTTGAGAAACTTTCCGGTTAGTTTTAGCAATGACGAATACAGGGACTCTCCTGTTCTGCATGATTTTCTTGCACAGCCTTTTCTTGAGATTTGCGCTCTTGTTTCTTCCCATCAAAAAACACCTTCAAAAGCATTTTAAACTGTTTGAGATTACTTTCGCTTGAATGAAATCGCTCCCTCGTGCCGTTCGGTTATTTTCGCGAGCAGCTGGCGGACTTGCGTTTCGTTGAGCTTTGATTTCAACTGCCCGCTTTTCGCAAGCTGTGCGAGAAGCATGACCACTTGATCGTATAATTCAGGGTTGGCGAGCCGAACGTTCATCAAGCGTTCGAATGCTGAAGCGTCGCACACGTTGCGCAGAACGGTTTTCTTCTGCACTTCGAACGCCTGGGCTTGCTGCATTTCAGCAATTTTTTCCTGCAGCCTCCTTCTTCTTAAATCGTCAACGTTTTCATCATCGCCGGACATTAGAAACACTTCGCTGTTTAAACGCTCGACTCCTTGGCAGCCTTGTCCATGAACGCTTTTCCTTTGCTCGTAATGCTTCGCCCGACCTTGTCTTTCTTTATGAAACCTGCTTTTTCGAGTTGCTGCAACGCCTTGCGAATGATGGAACCGCCTGCCTTCGCGTGCTTTTCCATAGCGCGGCCACGCTTCTTTCTTCCGCCGTAAACAGTCCTCATCCTGCCCACTCCGAGCGAAGGCTGGGTGTACGCTTTTCTCAGCAACGACGCGCAGCGGACGAACCAAAATCCTTTGTCGTCTGGAGCGCGGATATTGCAAGCGCCGGTCTTGACGAAAGCCATGTAAGCCGGAGGCTTTATCTCCGGAACTTCCTTCAGCTTTTCAGCCGTTTTTTCTACTAATTTGTTTGCGGGTACATCAAATACAGTTACCATTAAACTCACCTCAAAACAAGGCAAGGACTACAACAGGAAACATATTTTAGAGAGAAAAAGTATTTAAACGCGCCAGTCCAACCGAGTTTGTTGAAAAATAAACAAAAAAATCGCAGGCGGCTCGAGTCGCTGCATGCTTAAAGTACTGTGAACGCCTAAAACACTGTTTTCAAAATTTTGGATTTTTTCCCGTTAGCGCGCGTTGTTTCAACGAATAATTTGAACCCAGTCTGACTTGTTTTCAAGCGCGCGCAGGCTTCTTTGCTTTCTTGAACGGCGTGCTTTTCACTTTCCCGCATTCCAGGCATTTAAGCTCTATTTTTCCTTCGCGCAGGCGGACACGCGCGTTCTTCCCCACTGCGAGGAAAGCACTGCATTGCTTGCAAAACTGTTTCTTCTGCTCCGAAGAAAAGCGAACGAGGTAGCGGGTTGAAAGCCTGCGCGCAATATTCATGTAGCGCTTGCTGCGCTCAGGGTGCGGAGAAAAATTTTGCTTTGCGAGGGAAAACAAGCGCTCGATGCGCTCGCGCACTATCTGCACGAGCAAAGCCGGCTTTTGCCTCCTGTCACGATTCATAAAAAAAACCTCGGCCATAAAGGCAGGGGAACTGAAAATAAAACGTCAAAACACCAAAACTTCAAAACCTCGAAACTACGAAACTCAAGAGTGAAGGCTTTGGACTGGAGACACGCGTTTGCCTACTCGTACTTTCGCTCCCAAGTGGCGTATTTCTCGCAGCTCTTGCGCGTCGTGCTGTTTAAGATTGACTTGCAAAGAGTAGAGTTGAGCGTGTCATATGCCCGGCTGTTGAAGCAAGCGTCTGCAATGCTTGAGTTTGAAATGCGTTCGCAGCCTAGAATATCGTGCGAGTATCTCGCAACGCTGTTAAAACAATCGTCTCCGAGCTTGCTTGAAGAAATTCCGCTGCAAGCCGTATAAAGCGGGCCTGAAGAATAGTTTTTCGCCTTGAGCCAGTCGGAGTTTATCAAGGAAGCGACTCCGTGCGAGACGCACGCGTCCTTTTGCGCTTGTGAAGCAAATTCGTTGCACACGCCCCCCAAGTCTTCGAGTGTTTTGACTGAAACATAAGCGATGCATTTCGCACTCCAAACTTCGTCAGTAATTAGAGCGCAGTCAGAGGCATTGGTGATAGAGTAGAGCAGGAAACTGTAACAATTGTCTTTAGTGTAGTAGTAGCTGGAGAAGTCGCCTGAATTGCATTCTTCTATTTGCTTGAGCAGCGAGTCGCGCTGTTGTTTTTTGAACTCTTCAACCAATGCTTTTATTTGCGTAACGCTCGTTTCGAAAGAGAATTTCAGTTTCACTCCCTCGCTTGAAAGCTTCGCGCCATTCATTATTGCTTCGGCAGCAGAGCCTTCAGCAGTCATTCCGCGGTAGATTTTGATTGCGCCGTTGCCGGCATCAACTGCCTTTTCAGCAGCAGTCGCGTTCGGAGCAAAAAACACTGCCTGCGCGCTGATTGGATCACCGTTCTTGTCTATTGAAAAGCCAAATTTCAGCTCTTTCAACTCCGAGGGGAGGGAGGACGAAGAGGAAGGAGGATACTTTTCCGCTAATGCATTCAGTTCTTCCTCGTTCAGCACGAAAACCATTGAAAACAATGCTGTCGCGTCAATGTCTTTCGAGATTTCCTGAAAGTCTGCACGGGAAGCAAAACTTTGTTTTTGCCCATTCTTCACATCAATTACCGCTTCAACTTCGTCGATTGTTCCGAAAACAATTGTTTCACTGTCGAGGACAGCCCACGCGAACGCGTTCACGTCGTAAGCTTCGAACGGGTTGTAAGTTGAATTATAGGAAGCAAACGGGTTTGAAGAGTTTAATTTGGTTGAGCTGGCTATCAGCGCATTGTAGTCAGGCCATTTGTTGAGAGAGTAGACTTTCAATCCGTTGTAATCTCTTGAAGAAATGTTTAACTCTTCTCCGAGTTCCTTAAACTGCGTTTCGATCTCTTTCGCAGATTTTTCGATTGCATTCCCTTTTACTTTAATGATTACGCCGATTCCCTTGAAGCTCAGGTTTTTTGGAGCGGACTTGTAAGGATAGGAATATGCCCCAGTAGCGTTGACAGAAGTTACAAGGCGATCCATGTTCATGAACACGACGACGCTGGAATAGTTTTCAGATTCCTGCCACTCCTCGTTGAGGAGGCTTTCGTTGTAGATGGGCATCGTACTTGCAGAGTATCCTGGCAAGTCTGCCAGTGACGAAGACAAGCCGCTGATCCATTTGTAGTATTCTTTCATCGCGTCTTTGATGTCAGCATCTGAATAGAGTTTTTTCATGTCCATGTACATGACCATGTTGCTGTCTGCTGGCACGAGCGCGAACGCTCCGGTTGGAGTGCTTGGGGATGATAGTGCAGTGTAAACAAAGTAGGCAGCGCCTGCGACTGCAAGCAGAATGATTGCGAATCCGAGAATGTACGGAAGGTTTGACGGCGGGCTTACGTTTATTTCAGGAATCATTGCTTCCTGCACTTGAGGCCTGCGTTCTTTCGGAGGAACGTGGCGCGCTCCCTGCGCGTGAAGCAAACGCATTTCCTCTGTTGCTTTAGAAACAGTTTCTTCAATGCCTTTGAACACTTGAGTTTCAAATAAAGCAGGCTTTCCAGCTTGTTCTTGTTTTTCTTCGCGCGATTCTTTTTCGCGTTCTTGTTTTTTTTGTTCCGCACGCTCTTCCTGTTCTTCCTCGCGCGATTGCTTCTTCTGTTCTCCGCGTTCCTGCTTTTTTTCCTCGCGTTCCTCTTTTTTTTCTTCTTTGGCTTCTTTCTTTGCAGGTTTTTCCAGCTTTGAAAGTTTGCCGAATTTTACTGCTTTCAGCTGTGAAGTGTACTTTTCAGAAGCAGTGATGACAACGTCGTTTATTTCGTTTTGGGAATACCCGCCGTTCGAGAGCGCTGCTCGAATGTCTTCAATCTCCTGGCCTTCCTTCAGCCAGCTTACGACGAAATCAACCAAGTCCTGCCGAACCATAAGAAAACCACCCACAAGCGCAGGAATTAACCAGACGTTCTTTTTAACTCTTTTTATTTGCTCAACAGGAGAGAGAGAAAAACTAGCCAAAGCAAACACTTGCTCAAAACCCGTCAAAACTGCTAAACTCCAAAACTTCAAAACCAACGCGACGAAACAAAACAACTGCAAAACCACGAGAGCAAAACCCAAAGCTTCAAAACTCAAAACTTCAAAACGTCAAAACCACCAAGACAAAACCACCCGAACAAAACTCCAAAACTCGAAACTGTAAGTATTAGTGGGCCCAAAGGGATTTTTAGGCGGCCTTAAAAAAATTTTTTAGGGCCTGAACCCTTGACCAACAGCTGTCCTCGAAACGCGCAAAACCGCGTTTTGTAGTAGAACGCGCCATATAAGACTGTCGCTCTACCTGGCTGAGCTATGGGCCCGAGTGAGTGCAACGAACGAGGGCCCATAGCGAGCTGCGATTTCAACGAAGAAATCGTAGCGAATTCGAACGAAGTTCGAATGTGAATTAGAACCGCAGTTCTAATCTGAGCTATGGGCCCTTAACAGTTTTCTGTCTTGTGTTTTCGGTCGTGAGAGGGTTTCTCGAGACGCGAAGGTGTAGGGTTAGGTGATTTATGTTTTTATTGGTTGCGTGTTGCGGGTCTAAGGGTTTCCATCACCCTTTAAATTTGTTAGACTACTTAACTTTTTCATGGCTGACTTGGGTTTGGGCTTGAGGAGAGCGTTGGCTAAAATTACTGGCGCTGCTATTGTTGACGAGAAGGCGGTTAAGGAGCTGGTGAAAGAGCTGCAGCGTGTTCTTATTACTAATGATGTTAATGTGAAGCTTGTTTTCGAGTTGACGAAGAGGATAGAGCGCAAGGCGCTGGAAGAAAAGCAGTTGAAGGGCACGAACCCGAAAGAGCATGTTGTGAAAATTGTTTACGACGAGCTCGTCGCGTTGATGGGCGAGAAGCACGCGCCAGAGTTGAAGAAGCAGAAAATATTGCTGTTGGGGCTTTTTGGTTCGGGAAAAACTACGACTATTTCGAAACTCGCGCACTTCTACAAGTCGCGCGGGTTGAGCGTTGGAGTATTATGCGCGGACGTGTGGAGGCCTGCAGCGTTCGAACAATTGGAGCAATTGGCAGTAAAGGCGAACGCAAAGTTTTACGGAGAGAAAGAGGAAAAGAATGCCGCGCGGGTGGTTGAAAGGGGAATGAAATCATTGGGGGAGGTTGATGTTTTGATTGTTGACTCGAGCGGGAGAAGCGCTTTTGATGCTGAACTCGCGCGGGAGTTGAAGGAGATAAGCAATGTGTTTGCGTCTGATGAAAAGTTTTTGGTAGTGTCTGCAGATATCGGGCAGGTTGCTGGAAAGCAGGCGAAAGAGTTTGATGAGAATATTGGAGTGACTGGAGTTATCGTAACGAAGATGGACGGGAGTGGGAAGGGAGGCGGAGCGTTGAGCGCTGTTGCTGCGAGCAACGCGAAAATAACGTTTATTGGAACCGGGGAAAAAATGGAGGATTTGGAGTTGTTCGACGCCACAAAATTTGTCGGCGGGCTTCTCGGGTTTCCTGACTTGGAAGCGCTCCTCGAGAAAGTGAAGAAAATTACTGAAGAAGAACAGTTGAAGCCTGAGCAGATGCTTGAAGAAAAGTTTACGATTAAAATGTTTTACGAACAGTTGAAGGCAGCGAAGAAAATGGGGCCGTTGAACAAAGTGTTCGGAATGCTCGGCGCGCCTGACGTGCCCAAGGAAGTTTTACAGCAAAGCGAGGCGAAAATGAAGGAATTTGAAGTGATAATCAACTCGATGACGAAATACGAGCGGGAGAATGCAGGAGTGATAAAGAAAGAAAGAGGGCGCATTGAACGAATAGCTAAAGGAAGCGGGACGAACGAAAAAGCAGTGAGAGAACTTCTTTCCCAATTCGAGAAAATGGAGAAACTCATTACTGGATTCAAAAAGAACAGGGGGCTGCGAAGAAAACTCGAGGGAATGCTGAAAAGAGGCGGGCTCAACATGCCAGGACTGCCTCCGGGAATGGGCGGGTAAAACGCGCGCTTCAAATCCCTTCTGTTTTTTTGCTTACATTAAATCCTTTTTTGTAAGCAGTTATCTCATGGTCCCGCAATTCGTTTTTCTTTCCGCCAATCCAGAAAAAGGCGCCGATGATAAAAAAGATTAGGGCAATGGGCAGGCAGCAGATACTTGAGCAAACCCCACCTCCGAGAAAACCGGCGGGGGGGGACGCACTCTTGCATTTTTCAAGATTTTGCTGTTTTTCTTCTTCAGTGCAAATCTGCAAGCCTGCGGAAATCACGCTTGAAAACAAAATTCCAGCCACACATCCAAATGCAAGAAGGAAAAAAATAATGGAAACGATTATTTTTGGATTCGTCAGATTCATGAGTGAACTACGAAAATATAATATATATATATCGGAGTTATCTTCGACGGAAAAGAGGAGTATAACTGAAATAGATTTTCGTGTGTATGCAACAAACTGTCTTGTTTTTAAGGGAGAAATGCTAAATAGATTCATGCAAGCAAGGAGAGCAACGCGAGTTAGATTACGCAAGCCTCTATACTTGAATAGAGAGTGGCAGAGGCAAATGAGAACAAGGGGCGCAAGAAGGAAGTACGCCCCACAAACAGAGGCAGAGTGGCGTTTCTGCCGTTTGCTGTTGGTTGAAGAGAGAATTCTACATTTTGAGGACCGCAAGAGGCCAAGCACGCATTGGACGCCAATAGAATTGATAGAAGAAAGAGAGCGGGAAGTTTTGGGGAAAAAGTATGATGGACGAGCAGGAACACAAGAAAGCGACCAGTTGGCAACTGCACAGTCAGTATTGTATGTTTTGAAGCTCGCTGCACTCAGATACTACGTAAGAGAAAGAACTGAACACGTGCGGGACATGCAGTTGGATGTTGACGTAGTGCTCGCTGATATTGCTGACGAAACTGCACAATACAAAGCATCGTTAAGAGAAAGAGGAGTAACCAACACAGTACTGCCACTAATGCTTCGAAATCATGCAGCCCGATTGCCTCACGCTGGAGTGAACCCCTGTTTGTGGACAGTCAGTTAAGCTTCACACGCATTTAAAATTCCTGCTTCGAACTCGTTTGGCGGCATGTATCCTATGGATGAATGCAGCCTCTTTTTGTTGTACACCTCCTCGATGAACTCTTTCA
>JACRGF010000004.1 GCA_016212395.1 Microcaldota archaeon | reverse complement strand
TGCTTCAAGCTGGGCTACCCTCAACCTCAATTCTTCAACTTCATTCATCTCTAATCGCCAAACAGCTTTCGACGAAAAAGAATTTCCACTTTTCGGTCAAAAACCACACGTCGGAGCTCCGACGCAGCTAAACACATACGAAAATAGCTTGAAAGTAAACAAATAAAAGCCTCAAGCGCCATAATTTCACGCGTGGGGAAAATTGCGCGGGCAAAAAATTAACGCCAGGCAAACAAGAGGCGGAAACTACTCGTTTTCAATCGACAAGCCGTTCGGCTTGTCCGACAAGAGCGACGCATCGCTCTTGTGGAGCACAAAACCGTCGGAGCGGTTTTGTCGCTCGAGTATTCGACCGAATGGCAACAGCCTTCGATCGAATCTGATAGAACCGCCCTTGGCGGAAAAAAGAATAGCCAGAGCGCCCAGAATGCCCACCGGCTTAAGCAGGCTTTGGAGCTACCTCGTAAAACCATCGTTCATAATAGCGCTCGCAGCACTTCCACCACTCGCGCAAGCAGAGCCAGCCCAACAGCCGACTGAACCGCCTAGAGTAGGAAGCGTAGATACAAATATAAATAAAGGAGAAAAACCATATTATAGACCAGAATACAGCACAGAAACAGCTGACGAGGGAACAGGAATGGCACCTGGACAAGTGAAGCTACTCGCACAAGCAGCAGTAGAAACAACCCAACAACTACGCGAAGCGCTCGTACTCCTCGAAGAAGTCGTAAATCAAATCAAAGAAAAAACAACTGAAGAAAGAAAAAAAGAATTAGCGCAAGCAATATCTGCTGCGAAAGCAAAAGTCAAGGATGGGAAGTTTGTTGACCCGGCAGCAGACTCGAGAGCATACAAGCAGGAAGTGGCAGGATTATTTACGCAAGTAGCGTTGGAACTAATGAGAAACGGTTTGAACGAAGCAAATGCAAGACAACTGATGATTGATTTCACAAGAGACACGCAACTTGTGAGAGAAGCATTGAGCGACGCGCGAAAACAAATGGAAGAAGAAGCGAAAGCGAAAAAAGAAGGCGAACAAAAAAGCAAAGACAACGGAGCAAGACTTGATTATGCTGGAGCGCTTGCAGCAAAACTCGTGGAAGCAAGAAGAGGAATAAGCGACGCTGGACAGCAAGCAGCACTTGACGCGCTCGCAGGAGAATTAAGAGGAAAACCAGCCAGTGAATTAACAGACGCGTACTTGCAAGGCGCGACAGGAAAAACAGCTGAATTCATGCTCGGAGCAGGAAAACCGCTTGCAGACGTGAGGAAAGAGCTGGGAAAACAGATTGGAACGCTTCCTAACACAATTATAGACGCTGCACTCCAACCTCTCGCGAAAGCAGCTGGAACTCCGAAGCCAGCTGCAGCAGCAAGAGTATCACCAACAGATGCTGAAGAACGCTTGATGAGAACGCATGATGACGCGATAAAAAGCAGAGAGTTTGCATACATTCGCGAAGTATTAGGAAACCCAAGTGACAGAGGAGTACTCCTTGAAAGCACGTTCGTAAGCGAAAAAAGCAAGCAAGTGTTGAGAGCATACAACTTAGACGCAACAGTCCAAACAGGAACGCCCATAGCTAGTAAAGACGAAGCGAAACTGCTCGCGCAATTCCGCACTCAACTCTCTTCAGAGACAAGAAAAGCGCTTGAAACGTTTGAGAAAATACAACGGGAAGAGGAAAAAGCACTCGAATTAGAAAAAGTGCTTACGGGAAAAACAGATTACTTAGCATACCTCGCATCGCTTGGAAAAAAAGATTATGAACTGTTGAAAAAATATGGTCATGCAAGTGAAACAACCACCAAAATTGAAGAGTTCGAGAAAGAAAAAGAAAAGAAGGAATTGAGTAGAAAAATTGACGAGCTTGCACCGCAAATAATCGGGTTGCAGAAAGATGCATTGCTTCAGAGAACAGAGTTTGCCTTGCTCGCTGAAGAACTTGCAAATTTAAGAGAGGAAGTCGCGAGCGCACAGCCGACAGTGGGAGAAGAAGTGGAAGCTGGAAGAGGCGCTGAACTGCGAGAAAAACTGGAAACTGCGGGAAAGCGTTTTGGAGAAATAAAAGAACGATTAGAGCAAACGAGGACGAGGGAAGCAGAGGAAGCAAGGCAGGCAGCGCTGGACGCGCAGTACGCGTGGATGGAAAAACTAAGGAAAACAGAACAAAGCGCGAAGGAATACGGAGTAGCGTGGCTGAAGAGTAATCCTGCTGGCTACAGGAGCTTGAAAGCAAGCGAACGCCTGCTTGAAGATGAAACGAGACTGTTGTTGAAAGCCTATGAATACAACGAAGGAATCGAGAGAAACGGGAAAGACTACTTGGCAGGCTTGATAAGTTCAGGAGAAATAAACAAAGTATTCTCTTTGCGCGCAAAGTTCACACAAGAAGCTCAAGCAACGCTAGACAAATTTGAGAGTGAACGCACAATTGAATTGAAGAGAGAAATAGATGGAAGAATAAGGAAAGCAAGCGAAAGGCTGGAGGAAGTGAGAGAGTATTTGACGAAGGAATACAATGAAAAGACTGCAAGCGAGTTTTTGAAAAAATGGGATGACGGATTGCGCACGTTAAATGGAGATGTGGAAAGGAGTTTGATGAGCGACTTGCCTCCTTTAGAGAGAGTAGTGGAACAAGCAGTGCTTGCTGACAAGGACGCGGAAATGGTTGATAGACTGCTTTCCCCAAGTGCAGAAAACAAGTTGATGTACACGGTAACTCCAAAGTGGATTGGCTTGCTGCGTGCGCGCGCAAGAGCAATTCAAGCAAACAGTTCAGACTCAGTGTACGGAGGGATTTACAGGCTGAGAATGGAAGGAAAACACCCAGAAGTGAACGCGGCAACGCTGACTGCCCTGGCAGATGTTCTCGAGCAACAGCAAGTGATGTTCGCGCAAACGCTTGAATTGATGAGACTCGCACTCCAATCAGAACCTCCGAACGCAGAAACAGTGAGAAAACAACTGGAAAACTTGAGAATAATAGCAAATGGAGTTGGAGGAGGCAACGGAGTTTTCGATGCACAGTGGGAAAAAGTAGTTGCAGGAATGAGCGACGAAGTGAAAGCATCAATAGATATGGACATGTTGAAGGTGAGAGTGGAAACAACAGCAACAAGGCTGATGAAAGAGCACAACTTGCGAGAGAGAACGCTGTGCAGTTTCTACTCAACCTGGCACGGAAAGAGCATTGACGATTTTTTCGCGGGAATGAACAGCGTTTTGAACGATTGGAGCACTTACACTGAAAGAAGAGGACAGTTCAGGAGAGTTACAACGCAGAGGGCAGCGTTGGAAGCAACAGGAGTGCTTGTTGGAAGCACGACGCAGGAATTCACATCAAAACGGAACGCGCTCAGGCTAGCGTTGCGCAACGCGTTCGGGTACGATGGAACAACACCACTCGCTGGAGCGGATATTGACTCGAGGTTCGCAAACGTTTCAACTGAAGGACAACAGAAAATAATAAGCGGAATGGAGGAGAAGTTCGGGGAAGACTGGCAGCAAATGCTCCAGGCTCCAGTAGCAGCAACATTAGACGAGACAGCTAACGCGCAAGCACGCCAAAGCACAGCGCTCCTTGCTTTGCAAGTCCTTGTTTCAAAATACGACAGGACTGTTTACGGAGGAGATGTTTACAGCGACTTTCTCGCGTTGAATTACGACGCGCAGTACGCGTTCCTGGAACTGTTGAGCAAACAACCTGGAATCGACGTAGCAAGCTTGAGCGAAGAAGACTTGAGGAAAGTTGGAGTGCTGCTTGGAAACCTGCAAGGAATTCCGGCTTCACACCAAGCGTTGTTGCTTGAAAAAATTGGAGAAAAAATGCTTGAAGAATCTCCTGAAACTATAGACGCAGTAATGAAAGCAGTAGCAGGATACAGCGGGTTGTTCGCGCAAGGATACCCGCAAGCGCTCAGCGCGTACTACGCCAGCCTTCCGGACAAAATAGGAAAGCTTACGATAGACGCGTTCGCGTTGAAAGAAGAAATAAAAGCAGAAGATAAGAGCGTAGTGATAGTGTTTCCAAGCGAGCACCCTGACCACGTGCAGTTGTTCTACCCAAGCGCGCAAATAGCGCTTAACGTGCCAAAGCCAATCTACGAAGCGCACAAAGACTACTTCAACTCAGTAATAGTAACAAGCCCGCCGGACTTCCTGCGAGGCCAAGCAATGCCAGGCGACGTGCTCACAGTAGAAAGAGTGTACTTCGAGGAAGACGTGCTGAAAATGGCTGTAAGCCAGCCCGTACAATCAATCACTCTGCCCCTACTGCTCACGAGGCTCGAGAGACTCGCGCCAGACTGGCTACCGCCAGTAGGCGCGCTTGAAAACTTCGTGCTGACAATGACTGGAGCGCACGACTTGAGCAGGGTAACTCAAACGATTCCAAATGAACTGCTTGTAACAAGGAGAGACACTGGAACAACGCAAGGCGTTGGAGGAAACTTGCAGGCAAACTGGTACGGCGGAAGCGCGCGCCTGGACTTGAGAATAGACGACACGAGAACTGTAAACAACACGCCAGTCTTGATACCGCAAACAGAAGAGCCTACATTATCAGACATGGCGAAAACACAGGATACTACTACAGTTGGAAGCATGACTGTAAGAAACATGCCAGCACTTGAAGAAACTGGAGGAGGCCTTGTTCAAATAGACGGGGAAGTGGATGTTGCTGGAAGCAAGGGCATTGGAGTGGTAGGAGACACGAATTTTGAAACGCTTCTGCTGAAAGTAGTGAATAACATGGCTGGAGGAGCGCAACGCGCAGTGTTCGTTCAAAAACAAGGAGAATTGTACGCAGCTTATTATTTCGAGAGGTTGTCCAACGGCTCGTTCTGGCTTGCAGACGTGCAAACAATGACGTTCGCAGAACAACAGTCACGGTTCGGGTTTTCGCAAGCAGAACTCGACGGCAAAGACAAAGCAACGAAATTGTATGGGCAAATACACCCTGCAATTGAAGGGCACGAGTTTGAAGTGGAAGGATGCTTGCTGCTTTCAGGAGAATTCGGAAGCAAGCCGCAATTCCAAGGAGCTGGAGCAGCATGGCAACAGCCTGCAGGCAGGGGAGCAGGCGAAGGGTGGGGCGCTTACACGTTGTACGGAAGAAGCCCTGCAACAGGAATGCAGGGAGCTGGACTTGGCACTGGAAGCGAAACTGGAACCCAGCAGGAAGGAAGAGTAGTAGTTGGAATAAACAACGTGGGAACTCCTGAAAAAGACACGAGCGACTTCTGGTCAAGGCAAAGGTTCTGGACTGGAAGAGTGTACGCGAATCTTGAAAGGGATGCAGTTGAAGGACAGAAGCTTCAGTTTGAAGGGTGGATGATGGAAACGCAGAGGTTCCAAGCAAAATTCTTCCTAGGAGAAACATGGGCTGGCGGAGAGCAGAGGCCAGTGGGAGGCGCGCGCGTGGACTACCGAACGGACGGAGGGCACGCGTTCGGAGCTGGAGGAATGTACCAACTCACTGAAGGACACATGAGAACAGGAGGAAGAATTTACTACGTTGACCCGAGCCTTGCAAACTATTTCGTCGCTTCAACGCTGTTGGACAGAGTGCGCGCAGGAGAAGCAACGCTCACAGGCGGAACTCCGGAGGAAGAAGCAAGGTACGTGGCAGCGCTTGGAGTGAGAACTAACTTTATGTGGATGCCTGGGCTGGATGCAATTGGAATGTACATGCGCGGAGTAGGCGGGGTAACAAACATGGGAAGCCAAGACTTGCTCGGAGGCGCAATAGCACTCGGGCTGGAAGACGGAATTTGGTACTTTAGATACGCTGAAGCAAGAGGAGCGTACTTTGAAACAGTGCAAGGCGAAGGCGAGTTCGAACAATTGAGAGCAGCAACAGTATTTGGAGCAAAAGTTGTTATCGACACGTCAATAGGCCCGTGGGGAGTGGAAGGGTACATACCTGGAATTGCAGAAGCGAAATACACGCTAAGTTGTGGAGGCTTCGACGTGCACGGCAGCAGGCCTGAACTCGACTTCGTGCTTGGAGGCGCGCTCCCGCACGACCAGTTAAGCAGTAAAGTGTGGGCAGCATGGGGAGGCGCGAGGCTAAGGCTGGACCCAAGCAACACACTGTTTCTAATCGGAAGCTTGGAAGAAAGAAGAAAAAAAGGAGAAATACGAACAATGTACACGCAGCAAGCAATGTTCGGGTACAGAACGCAGGTTACTCCGGACAGCATCTACGACGGCAGGCTGTACGCGCTCGCAGGAGTGTCGCAAGCATACCAATGGTTCCCGGATGGAGCGAAAGTAGTGCAAGTAGACGTGCAAGGAGGCCTGCACTGGCTCGAAGGAATGAGAAGCTTGAGCTTGAACTTAGGCGGATTTGTTTGGGAACGATGGGCATACCCAGACCAAGTGACAACGTCAAGCAGAGGAATAGTGGACGACAGGACATACAGAGTGGGAGCAACGCTTACTGCAGCGTACAGCGACAGGCTCGGAAGAATCGCGTTACTGC
The DNA here is from genome assembly GCA_016212395.1 of Microcaldota archaeon. GTDB lineage: Archaea > Micrarchaeota > Micrarchaeia > Burarchaeales > JACRGF01 > JACRGF01. The sequence continues at coordinate 17,173 of JACRGF010000004.1, read as the reverse complement.
CAGGAGTTACTGAAACGTATTACACTGGAATACCGTTAAGCGTGTTCTTAATGCTGCAACCGTACGCGGAAGGAGTAAGGTTCCCATTGTCAGACAGCACAAGAGTCCACTTCGACTGGACGCTGAACGTCAGGCTCCAGTATTAAAAAGAAAAAAAAAGCGCGAACAAAATTGTTTTATGTCCTCTCGTTCTAATTTTCAAAGCGACGAGTTAGAGTTGGTTAGAGTGAAGTGGATTGAAGACTTGAAAAACGGAGTGGTAAACGTCGAAGTCCTGCTCGGGCTGGACGCGTTCGAGCGCGAGCACGAGCAAGACTCGCTCGAGCTCGGAAAAACGAAAGTAAGCGGAAAGCACGACTCGCAACTCGAAGAAAAAGTAAAGCAACAGCTTGAACTCGCGAAACAACTCGAAGAATTGAAGAAAAAACACGGAATAAAAACAAAGCAAGACGAAAAAAAAGAAGAACAGCTGAAGCAATTGGAAGAAGAAGACAAGAAAATAAAAGAAATGAGGGAAGAAAAAAGCAAGGACAAAATCGAAAATTTTGTCCTGTTTGTAAATGAGAACCGCAGTTCGAATTTACAAAGCAGGAACGAGCAAGCGGAAAAACTGAAACGAGAAGCAAACGCGCTTCAAACAGAAAGCGAACAACTTCAGAAAAACACGCAAGAAGAAAAACAGCAAGCTGAAACGCAAGCAGTTAAGACAACTGAAGCCAAGCAAGAAGAAAAAAAAGAAGTTCCAGCACCACAAACGATTAACGCGCAAGACGCAAGCCGAACAATACAACAAATTCAGCCAGCGAACGTGCAAACAGAAGTGCAAGCAACAACTCCGGCACAGCCAACGCAAACTGCAGCTAGTACTCAAACACTGCAACCTGAAAAAAAAGAAATTCAAAGCGCTCCAACGCCAATCGTTAAAGTGATAATGCCTGAAGAAAAAGAAAGAGACGAAATTCCCCCTGAAGGTTTTGTCTACAAGCTCGTGCAGGGAAGAAGAATAGAACTCGTGAGAATACAAGACGAACAGCAATTCAACGAAAACGAAAAAAAAGTGAACGCGGCAAACCAGGAACTCCAGAAAGCGAGAATAAGAGGAGAACGGACGAAAGCACGCGAACTCGAGCAAGTAATCAGCGACGGCATAGACGTGCGCGAAGCAATCGTCCAAAAAGCAAAAGAAGCGCAGAAATAAAAGAAGAAAAAAAACTTCAGCGCAAAACGCTAAAAAAAATCAAAAGACGCGCAGAAATAGAAAAAACGGAGTCCGTAATGAATTTTGTTGAAACTTCATAAAAGCTGTCTAATCATAAGATTGGGTGGCTATATGGAGGGACAACAATGGAAAACGAGACGGATAGGAAGAGAATTCTGACGAGGGAGCAGGCAAGGGCTTTCTTGAAGGAAAATAATGTTACTGACGGCATGAGCCTTGAGAATGCGGTTGTGGGTTTGTTCAAGGAAGCCTTGCAGGAGGCGCTTGAGGCAGAGCATGAGCTTGGCTATTCCAAATACAATTGGAAGGACAAGAAGACTGACAACTCGAGGAATGGGCACAGCAAGAAAACGGTGCGCTCTAATTTTGGGGAAGTTGAGCTTTCTGTGCCGAGGGATGCCAAAGGGGAATTTGCGCCTCAGATAGTGAAGAAAAATGAAAGGCATGTTTCAAGCAGGATTGAGGAAACCATGCTTTCCCTTTATGCCAACGGACTGTCAGTTAGGGGCGTGAGTGAGCAGATAAAGAAAATTTACGGCGTGGATGTTTCTGCAGAGCTTGTCAGCGGCATAACTGACAGGGTTTTGCCCATTGCCAAAGAGTGGCAGAACAGGCAGCTTGACGAAGTTTATCCTATACTTTATCTTGACGGAATTGTTTTCAAGATAAAACAGGAGGGGCAGATTGTGAAGAAAACAGTTTACTTGGTTTATGGCATAACTATTGAGGGAAGAAAAGACGTGCTTGGCATTTGGATAGGAGAGGCTGAAAGCTCAAAGTTTTGGATGAAGGTGCTTGTTGACCTCAAAAACAGGGGAGTAAAAGATATTTTCATTGCTTCTGTTGATGGATTGAATGGCTTTAGCGAGGCAATAGAAGCAACTTTTCCAAAAACAGAGGTGCAACGTTGCATCGTGCATCAAGTAAGAAACAGCACCAAATACGTGAGCTACAAAGACCTCAAAGAGTTCTGTGCTGACATGAAGCAAATTTACGAGGCGCCAAACGAGGCAGGCGGCCTGTCCGCCCTGGACGCGTTTGAAGCCAAATGAGGAAAGAAATACGGCTATGCCGCAGAAAGCTGGCGCAAAAATTGGAAGGACGTTTCAACCTTCTTCAGGTTTCCTGAAGAGATAAGGAGAATCATCTACACTACCAACCCCATTGAAAGCCTCAACCGCAGGATAAGAAAAGTGACGAAGACAAAAGGCTCTTTTCCCACTGATGACTCAGTGCTGAAAATAATCTACCTCGTAATAATGGACTGTTCTGAAAAATGGACTCTGCCCATCAAGAACTGGGGCATTATACTCAGCCAGCTAAGAGTTTACTTCGCAGGGAGGGTTGATGCATACTTATAAATTTTCAGTTACCTCACGCGTCCGCATCAGCGGACGCCGGAGCCAACAACGAACAGAGGTGATAGCAAACAATCATATTTTTTGAGTGCGCATATGGTTTTGCTTGCGATGCCAAACCCGCCAACACAAAAACCGGGCAAGCGAACGGCAACGCGAGCTAAACATCAGGAGTTTCAGCAAAATTATTTACGGATTCAAAAAACGGGTTATTCGCACTAATTGTGAGACTGTAACGAGTTTTGTTTAAAGTAAAAACGCGGAATCCCGAACTTATGTTCACTATTAATGAACGTATATATACGTATATGAACATACATTCGTAGACGTGTACGTTCACTCATAGTGAACGTATTTAAATAGTAGTGAACATAAGTTTTGCGTGGCTAACGTGATGAATCTGTTCGGAGGCAGGGCAGTGGCTATACTCAGGGTTCTTCTCGTGAACTATCCTAAGACGTGGGCGCTTAGGGCTCTTGCTAAGGAAGCGGGCGTTTCCTTGGGTTTGGCGTCCAAGGTTTCACGTGCGTTAATCCGGGAGAAGATTGCGATTCGAGACTCCGAACGGGCTGAACTCAAGCTTATGAACCAACGCCTTTTGCTGTGGCGCTGGGCGATGTATAATAACTTCTCTGCAAACACGCAGTTCATTGAATACTATTCTAGGGAAGAGGACGTATCAAAGTTTTTTGAAAAGTTCAAAAACAAGAACGGCCCGGAGTATGCGTTTACTGCGTTAGCTGGCGCTTTGCTTGTTGCCCCGTTCGTCCGTCCGACCAATGTGCATATCTACGTTAACTCTGCGGAAGATGCCGAGAAATGGGCTAAACTACTTGACTTGATGCCGGTTGAGGGTAACGGCAACGTGAAATTCGCTATCGCTGAAAGCAAGGGTATTCTTTACGGTTCGAAAGAGGTTAACGGCATAAGAGTGGTTTCTGATATCCAGCTTTATGTTGACTTGCTTAACTATCCGGCGCGGGGTGCTGAAGCTGCAGGGGAGATAATGAAAGCAATTGAAAAGCACTGGAAAACACAAAAAGGCGATTTGAATGTACGCAAGTGAAGTAACTGAAGCCTCAAAATCAGCCCTCTTGGAACTGGGATTGGTGCTTAAGCGTTACCGCGAAGACATGGTTCTCGCAGGAGGCTGGGCGCCGTACTTTATTACGAAAGGCTTTTTCCAGCACTGTGGAAGCATAGACGTAGACCTTGTGCTCAAAACTCGGATAATGCAGAAGTATGACACGATAAGAAAAAGCATTGAAAAACTCGGCTACTCTGCAGAAAATCCATTTCGGTTCTCAAGAATAGTCAAATCTCCAGTAGACGGTAGGGACTATGCAATTCACTTGGACTTTTTGTGCGAAAAAGAAGAGTGTGCAAAATACTTCCATCTGAACAGAATTCAGGAAGACCTTCATGCATTCGTGTTCGATGGCTTGGACCTTGCGTTCGAGTTCAGCTTTGAGCAGGAAATCGAAACCGTTCTGCCGGGAAACGGCGAAGCAAAAACAAGGCTTAAAGTCGCGGATTTGGTTGCCTCGCTGACACTCAAAGGCCATGCACTCGACGGCAGGCTGAACCAGAAAGATGCATACGACGTATTCGCGCTGACTCATTACAACGGCGGGCCGAAGAAAGCAGCAGAATACTTCAATAAACGTGCAGCTGAAAAGAGACTCTCTCCGCAAAACCAGAAGCTGCTAAAGCACGCGCTCGCAATCATCCGCGAAAAATTCAGGAACCAAGACCAAGCAGGGCCGTTCCAAGTAGAATCATTTTCAGAAGACCACTACAAACGCAGCGTTGTAGCCGGGCAAGTGAACCAATTCCTGGACGCAATTGAAGCAGGATAAACTTGTGAATAATGCGTACGTGAGAGTTGCAGGCATGGCGGATAAAAAACTATCCAGATTTGATTGGGTTGCCTCGTGGTATTACGGCAATTTTTGTTGCATGCGCTGCCTGAGAGAAGAGCAGGATTTGGACAGGCTCTCGTGCCACAAAAAAATCCGCGAGTTCATGAACGATAAAAGCAGGGAAAGCATTGCCCACAAGGATTTTGTTAAACTGGTTAGAGAGCAACTCAAAATATGCGACACTAAAAATTTCAAGAAGATTTCTTCATGCGAGTGCAGAGTATGCAGGACGCTGGGAATACCGCAAAAACAGTGGTGATATGCAAATAAAGAGCCTTCAGGACATACAACACAAGGATGTCGCCAGGCTGGTTGATTCGACGATATACGGGCGCGGCGAGGAATATTTTCATGAAGGCAGAGTCATAAACCCCGTGTTTACAGGAGATAAACTAAATGCAGAGGTGCAAGGGAACTCTCGTTCTAACTATCACACGAGCGTCGGAATTAAGGACGGCGAAATCGTTGGAGAGTGCGACTGTCCCTATGATTGGGGGGTGTGCAAGCACGTCGTCGCGCTTTTGCTGCACTGGCTGAAAAAGCGCAGGGACTTTGAAGATTTGGGCGCCAAACTCAAGCGCATCGAACAGCTTTCGCATGAGGACTTGCTGAAACTCGTCAAGGATTTTGCAGAGGAAGAACCACAAAAGTTTTTTGAAGTTGCGGATGTGGCAGTACCTGGCTTAGTGCCTGAAAAAAGGGCGCCAGATTATTCAAAGAAGGCAGTGCATCTGCTGGCAAGCCATGGAGACGAGAGGCCGAAAACGGTTTTGAGACGCTTGCAAAACATCCGCAAACAAGTCTTGGCAAGAGAAAAAATAGAGGTGAGCGATTACATTGCGACACAGCTATTTGGCCTTGCCACTGCCTTTTTTGAAGAAGATGCCTGCTATGACGACCAAGACGGCAGTTTTTCTTTGTTTGCAGAAGAGTGCTTGGAAAAAATCGCTGCAGTCTGGAAGAAGCAAGAACTGGCTGAAAAAACACGAAAGGCCATACTCAAAAAATCGTGGGAAATCATTGTGAAAGATGAAGAGCCTGGCTTTGCTGAGACCTTTGAAGAATTCTTTGAAAGCATTTGTAGAAGTGCGTTTGAACGGAGACTAATGCGCAAGCCAATAATCCAGAGTATAGTTCAGCTGGAAGAACGCGGCGCAGGCAAGAAAGATTCAGTTTTATCTTATGAATACAGAAACCTGCGGAGGATTGCAGAAAAATTTGGTTACATGAACAAGCAAGGCGTATATCTCCAAGATTGAGTGGCTGAATCGACACAAGCCTATTGCTTTTTCTCTTCTTCATACAACGAAGAAAAAACTTTTCTTATCGCCTTCGCTTTTTTCTCGCCCATTTTCTCGACTTCAAGCAACTCGCCAACGCTCGCGTTCACAACCTTCTGCACAGAACCGAAATGCGCAAGCAACTGCTTCGCGAGCTTCGGGCCAACGAAAGGAAGAGTCTCCAAAACCAACTGCTGTTGCTGCGCGAGAGTAAAAACCCTTTTGACTCCAAGCAGGCGCAGTTCGCGCTTTTCAACCAACTGCTCGCGCTTCGCGACAGCAAACAATAATTCCGCAGTCCGCGCCCTGTCGCGCGTGAAAAAAACGCTCACCCCGAAGTCAGTAAGCAGAGCAGAAAGCGCGCCCAACAACGCCTCGCGCCGAACGCGCTCCTCAAAACTCTCGCCCTCGACAACAAGAAAAACACAGTCGAAACTCTCGCGCATGCGCCGAGCCTGCTCGAACAAGCGGCCGTCAATGAGAGACTGCTCGAAATCACTGCGCGTCTTCCGCTCGCACACAACACGCTCGCTCAAAACAAAATCTCCGACAGGAAGCGCCTGAGTTTTCACTACCGCGCCAAGCTCTTCAAGCAAAACCACGAGCTCGCCATCCTCGCGGTTGTCAACGAGAATTGCCGCCTTCCTCTCATCATCCATGCACGCTATTGCGCTGGAAAAAAATAAGAACAAAACCGTTTCCACTTCAAGCCATTCAGTTTCACTTCAACTCCTTCAAAAACTCGTTTATCTCCTCAAAACTCACGCTGCACCCGTTGTATTTAATCGCGTAAAAAGCAGCCTCGAGAGCCTGGCGTTCTAACTCTCCGTACTCGGAGAAAAACCCTTGCTCGAAGCCTGCAGCGAGAAGCTCGCAGCTCCTGAAAAAAACCATTCCGCGCGTAAGCTCCTGGAAATCACGCAAATACTTTTCATTCACAGTAACGCTCGAGTGAAACTCGCTCTCAAAATGCCTCTTCAAATCAAGAGGCGCCTCTACGAGAACACGCGTAGTCCGCTCGTCAACAAGAATGTTGGGAACGCTGAGCTTGCGCGCAACAGCAAGCATCTCGCTCTCGCCCAAATGAAGCAACTTGACAGGACGGTCGTGAACGAAAAAAAGGTTGTTCGCAAGCCACATTATCTCTTCAGCCTCGCGCTCAACGCTGAAATCAACAGTCTTCAAAACACCATTGCGCTCAGCACGCTCCAAACGAACAGCAGAAAGCGAATACTCCTTAGACTTCAACGGCCGCTCGATGCACTCGAAACGCACGCCCCGAGGCAGCAAAAAAGGCCCGTCCATGCGCTTGCGCAAAGAATAAAGCAAAGGAACGAAACACGAATCCGCCAACGAAATCAACGAAGACGCGTCGCACACAACCGAATCAACAGAAAAATCATTCATTTAATCCCCAAGTTATTTTTTCTTCTTGCCGAACAGCTTCAAAACTCCGCCCAAACGCTCGGTAATATTCTTCGTAACACCCGCGCGGTCGTGAACCATAGTCTTGCCCGAATAATGCGCCACGTCACGCTTCGAAACACCAGTGATTTCAGCAGCATTACCGAGAGAAATGCCCTGTGCGTACAAACGCGACGCGATCTTCAAACGCGCCTTCTCGACAACAGTCCGCACATACCGCCTGTCACGCGACTCGACGGAACCAACACGCGCAACCAACTCGACAACCAAACGCTCACAAGAAGACAAATCACCCGATTTAGCGAAATCCAAGCATTTCTTGAGCTTCTTTTCAACCAAACGACTGAAAGAAACCCAAGATTTGTCTTTAAGAACGTGATGCTTCTCAGAAAGCTTAGAAAACGCGTAAGAAAGAATAGCCAAGTTTAAAATGAGGTTATTAGGCTCGGAAATGAGAGTATCAGCACATTTACCACTTATTTCACGCAAAAACGCGATATCCTTTCTAGAAACAGCCTTACGAAGATTTAAAAGAGTTTCAAGAATGAAAGAAGCCATTTAAACACGTTTCAAAATAATAGTGGAAGAACGAAAACAACGACGGAAGACATAAAACATTTAAATATATCATGACAAAGTCATGACAGTTCTGTGGGTTTGGAATGACAATGGAATCCAATGAATGAAAATTGCTGGAATAACAACTTCAAGGTTTTGAAAAATGACCCAGGAAACGAATAGGGAAGAAAACACATATAAACGTAATGCCAGCGAGGAAGGCGGAGAGAACGAACTCGTCGCCAGGGAAGTGAAGGAAGAAGTGGACGCGGTAATGCGCGAAGTGAAAAGCAAGGTTGACAAGCTAAGCGACCCGCTAGTGCAAGCCTCGCTCATGTACACAGTGAGGAGAGAACGGGAAAACACGAACTTGATACTGAAAAACATTTACGCAAGGCTTGAAGAACTCGAAGAAAAAATCAGGAAACTCGCTGAAGCAAGCGCTGGAAAGCAAGCGCTTCCAATGCTCGTCTCTGAAGTGGACGAGCAAATAATCGCATTCGTGAAAACGAAAGGAAAAGCATGCGCCGAGGAAGTGCAGAAGCAATTCAAGTACAAGGGAAGAAACGCTGCAAGCGCGCGCTTGAACGCGCTTTTCGCGCAAGGAATGCTCGAAAAAGCGCAAGTCGGCAGGAAAGTGTACTACTTTCCCGTCGTGAACAAATAAACATCTCGTGCTGGCAAGGCGACCAACTTTGTCACAAACGCTGAGCGGCTGCAAGGGCTCTCGGCGCAGTAAGCCGGTTGAAAGACTGGCGTAATTCCTTGTTCGGCGGCGAGGGGTGTTCGGCCATAAAGGCTCGAAAGAGCGCTATTCTTTTTGAAGCCAAAAGGGCCATGGATTTCACCTCCCACACACACGAAGTTCCGAGTCTCGGGTTTCGAGGCTCGCGTGGTGGACAAACCTTATCCTTCACCCCCGCCCCACATATTCATGCGTTTTCGGTTTTCAGTTTTCGGTTTTCAGTAGTTAGAAGAAAGAACGGGTTATTTTTCTTGAGAAATTGATTTAAGCAATCCGAAAAGCATTGCACGGACCCCAGCCAAGCGGCTGGAAAAATTTTCGTGAGAAACGCCATCAAGTAAACACACTTCCTTGCACAAGTCAAACCAATACTCTGCCTCGTTGCACTCGCCGATGCAAATTCGGATTTTTTGCTTCTGCTGGCCTTGGCTTTCAAAAGCACTCATTTCAGCCAAGTTCGCGCAAACTGACGAAACACTGCCAAACAATTGTTCTTTCAATCTCAAGCTAGTTTTAACCTCCTTAAACGTGTTGTAAACGTCAACTGAAAGCTTGAACGCCTCCTTATAAACAGGCAAATTTTTTGGATTCTGTGCCATCAAAAACCCTGAGATTATAAAACTCCGAAACTTCGGAATAAAAACATTTCCACACCCCACACAGCCGATGCAAAACTACCAAAACCCCAAAACTACGAAACTCCGAAACTCTTACGTTTAAATAGGAGAAAAGGCAAAATATAGTCTTATGGCAGTACCAGCACATCGTGGGGCAACAGCAAGCGGGAGAGTTGTAAAACCGCCTGCGTTCATGTTTGAAAGGCCTCTAGTGGGCGGAAGGCTGGCGGAGTGCATGCCGAGCTTGGAGAACATGCAGCCTCACTTGGCACTTCAAGTTATTCAAGTGTTTCTCGAGCACGCGTGGAGAGAAAGAGAAGCGAAAGCGAAAGGGCAGGCGTTCGAACGAACGATGATAATGCCCATCGAATTGCTGGACGACGCGCATGTGCGAATTTTGTTGAACGACGAGAAGACGTTCAACTTTTTGAGCGAAGTGATTATGGGGCTAAGAGTAAAAATTCAGCAAACGCGAGAGGAACAAACGCAACAGCAACTGCGAGGGAAGACTGGAAGGCTTTCGATTAGAAGAGTCACGCAGGCAGGCGATCAAGCGCAGGAAGCGCGAAAAGCTGGAGAGGCAATCGAAAAACTCGAGGGGGATGCGAAAATTATAGAGGAAGTCCGCGAGCAATTCACGACACTGTTGGCTGAAAACTTGGAGTTGGTGAGAGAACTTCGCTTGTCAGTAATCGCGTTCTGGATGGCGCGCCACAACGAAGCACTCGTGACGATACGAACTCTTGACAGGACGGAACATGGAGACGACGAAGTAGTGCTCGGAAGCATAGAGTCTGAAGCATCGTACGTTTTCGAACCACCTGTCGACGCGAAAAAAACAGTTAAGGAAACGCTGAGGCTGGGAAAAGAGTCGTTCGAAGCAAAATTGCCTCTCTCGTTCTTCGAGCCTCCTCAGGAATACGCGCACGCGCTTGAAATTCCATTCTACTTGAACGGAAGCAAAGCAGGCGAGCTTGAAGTCAAAAGCAGGCAACCCGTAGACCCAGAGCCGCTCATCATGCTTGGAAACTTGTTTGCAGAAACAGGCGCGAGGCTCGACGTGGAAGGAAAATTCACTGAAATACTCCGCTCGAAAACTCACAGCGAAGAACAAAAAATGAACTGGATTTGCGCGTGGTTTGAGAGAATGCGTGAAGTGAAAATGAGCTTCTCGACAGGAGAGAAAGAAGCTGGAAGAGAAAAAGGAATAATCGTCCCAGTAATTCTTCCATCTGGAACACGCGGGAGTTTAGTAATTTCAAAGGGAACGAAAGCGAGCGAGCAAGTGCTGCACGAGATAGGAAACAGGCTGGGGGAAGCAGGAATACAATCAGACTTGAGCATCGCACAGCAAACTTACGAGGAAGCAGCAAGCCTCATTCAAAACAAGGACTTGCTGGATGCAAATACCTTTGGCAGAGCGTACAACGACGCTTACCAAAACAGCACGCAGACAGGCGCCTCACTCTCGGGAATGCGCATCAGCTTCAAATGTGAAGGAAACACGACTGAATTCCACGAGCGAGTGGTTGAAGCGCTGCTCGCAATAAGAAAAATAACAAAACAAGCGAAACAAGCACAACAGAAAAGTGCTGGAGCAGGAGAGATTGAAGACTTGTTCGCAGGCGTGGATTTGGAAGTTTCAGGAAACGAACCGCTCATAATGAAGCACGAGCCGATGGGAGTAACGCACGCTACTGCAGACCAAGTGTTCGCAGGGGTACTGCTGTTCACAGACTTGGAAGGAGCAAGAGAAGCAGCCAGGCTTATAGCAGAACACTGGAAGGCAAACGCACGAAAACTGCTTGGGCAAGCAACTGTTTACATTCAACCGCTTCAACTCTACCCGCCCGGAACAGTCGGAACGCAGAACACAAAAATAGAAGGCGAAACAATAGTGCTCAGCCCTAAAAAGAAGTAAAAAACAAGACGATAAGCAGAGGCTGAAAACTACAAACGCTTATTTTGCATTCGGGCTTATTTCACCTTCGAAATTTCATCAGGCTTGACGCAGTAGTCGTAAATGTTTTGAAGCAACGGATTGCTTCTATCTCTCGCAGCTTCAAGCTGTTTTGCTACAGCGACCATGAGCGGCTTTAACACAGGAGTTGCATAAGCAGTTTTGAACGCACTGCCGCTTGCTTTGAATTTATTGTTTGAATTGTTGTAAGCTGAAACGAACGCGCCAGCCAACACTTCAGGAGTAACTCCTCTCGAAAGCAAGCGTTCGCATGCGCGAGCTAATTCTTGAGGGTTTGAAGCACTGCGGATTTCAGCGAAAGGAATAGAAACAACTTCCCTCAAAACACTCGCGTGCTTTGCGCGAGAGCTTGAAGCGAACAACGCGAGCTCGCCCAGCACTTGTCTAAGCGAGTCCCACGACGCCCAATTCTCGTCTTGCTTGCACTCGTCAAGCCAACGCGAAACCATCCCGCCCAGCTGAAACAACGCGTCTGGAGAATTCATAGAGTCAACAGAATGAAGAACGCGCTCGCCGAACTCTTGAACTACAGCGTGAACGCGAGCTTCAAGCGCTTTGCCTGACGCGCCAGCGCAACGCGCATTAATTTCATTTACCACTTCGGAAAAAAAAGGCAGTCCTTCAACAAGCGGAACGCCACTCGAGTCGCCACGCAACTCCAAAAACGCTTCGCTGAAATCAAGACGCGCGACAACGAGACCAACCGCCTTTTCGCTCAAGACAGTGTGCTTGAACAATGCCAAGCCGGCAACAGCAGAAACATCGCTTGAAACATCACTTGAAACTTCTTGCACTGCCTTCTCGCGCACGCAGGTAGTCTCGGATTCTATCAAGTTCTTCACGCTGCGCGCGATTGCCTGAAAACCAGCAGCCTCTTCAAACTTTTGAACGTCTGAGAACACTTTGCCAGCAGCCTTCCTCAAAGATTCAGTAACAATGCCTTCAACGACTGAAACGTCTTTCAAGCCAAGCAGCAAGACTTCCTCGCTGAAACTCTCGCCCAAAAACAAGAAAAACTTTGCTTGAACACCGCCAGCCAACTCGCGCTTGAGTTCAGGACGAAAATGTGAAAACTCTTGCTCCAAAGCAGAATGAATGCTTTCAGCTACTAAAGAGGCTATCCTTTTTTCGATACCTGCTTTCTTGCCTTCAAGCAACTCGCCAGCCTTCTGCGCAACAAGAGAACTCAAGCGCGCGCGCTCGAAACCAGCCTCGCCGAGCCTGCGCGCGACTACAGCACGCATCTGCTCGTTTCTGAAAAGAGCGCCAGCACTGTTCTCAAGCGCGCGCGCCATCAAAACATCGAAAGAAAGCCTTGCCTGCGCTGGAACTGCGCGCAACGCGCCATTAACGGAAGCGGTTTGTGAAGCCATGAATGCTCAACTCTCCCTCGCGCCGAGAGCAGACTCGAACTGCTTTTCGACGCGCTCTAACGCAGAGTTTACGCTCGGGTTTTGAGTTATCAAGTAAGTGTAAGAATTCGTTTGCCTTCCAGCAGTAATCGTGAGCTCCTGCCCTATTCTACCCTTCAGTTTCTCGGTTATTTCACTCGCCAAGTAAGCCGCATTCGTTCCAGCGCTTTCAGCGCGAGACTTGAACAAAGCAAACTCGCTGGAAGCCAGCAACTCGCGAGCAATAGAATCAAGCGCATTAGACAACGCGCCAGTCGCACGCTCGGCGAAAGAAGAACCTGAAACGCGCTGTTGTTTCAAAGAAGAAATGACTGCAATCAAGCCACGCGATTCATTGGCAACACGCAAGACGACCTCGTCGATTTTGCGGAATAATGCAGTCTTTGCTTCCTCTAATTGCTCACGGGCAACAGCAATGGGCACAGCTGGTTCTTCTGCAGGGCCTAAATTATGAAAATCAACGCCAACGCTTGAAACACCAAGCGGGGAATGTGCTTCATCATCTGAAGCGGAAAGAGAACCAACAGCGTCAGGCAATAATGCGGAAACGCGGCCACTATGCGCAACAGCTCTGCCAGGCGAGACGCGGTCAGTCAATTCAATCACGCGGGGCTGTGAAGTGAAAGCGCGCTGTTGTTCAGCAACTTCGCTCTCTGCTTGAATAGCACGGAACGCTTCAAAGAAAGCAAGCTTGGCTGTTTCAACTGAAAACTCGCTTAGGTTCAATGCATCAACAACTTCACGCGCCTTCTGCTCGGCAACAGTGTTATTGTGCTGTCCTTCAATCAAAGCGTCTGCAAAACCGCTTGCCACTTTCGAGGCTGAAATGCCTTGCAGAATTTCAAACGCTGCATCAAAAACCGCTTTTAAAACAAGTTGGCTGAACTCGCTCGAAAAACCGTTCGCCAACTCGCTCGCGCGCGCTGTGAAAAGCACGCGAAGCTCGCGGACGAACTCGCTGGCGTCAACTGAAGAAACAAGCGAATTTGAAACTATGAGGGATAGCTCGGCGTCCGCAACAAGCGAATCAACGCTGTCCTTCACAGCACTTGAAAACCACGCGCTCCACTCGCCTTTTGAAGAACCATTCTTCAGCATGTCCTGGACAGCAAGAGAAGCAAGCGAGTCGAACTGAAAACGTTCAAGAAAAGCAGCCTCGAAAAAAGGCGCGAATTCAATGCTGAAATCTTTCCTGATGCAATCAACCAGCTTTTGCTTCAACAACACGGAAGCACGGCGCTCGCAATCCTGCATGTTTTCAAAAGTAGCGCGCGTGAGAGACTCTGCAAAATCCTTCGGGCTCTTTCTCGAAACAGCAAGTTGGTAAACACTCCTGCCCGCGTCTCTTTTAACCACGCTTCCAACAGCAGCCTTCAACGCGTCGTCAATCTTGCGCGCGACGAGAGCGGAAACGCGCGCGTTGCCTTCAACCGAAAGAGAAAAACGCTCAAACGAAGCCCGAGCTGTAGAAAGCGAAACGCCAGTAGTTGCAGCAGGACGTTGTGCGTGTGAACTCAAGCTAAAAACCCCTTTTTGTTGCTTCAAACCCCAGTCGCAGGATAAAGAGCATATTATGGCGTTAGAGGTATTTAAAGCCCGCACAACCCAAAAAAAGCGCGTTTCAGGCGTGTTTAAAGCCTGAAAAACGAGAGGTTTCAAGTGCATTAAAGCCTGCACAAAACAACAAAAACAAGTGGTTTCAAGCGTATTCAAAGCTTCAAGCGGCCAGCGATTTTAGAGAATTCTTTAACTCCAATGCCAGCCAAGCCCATTCGCACCCTGCCTTTCACTGAACCGTGAAAATCGCTTCCGCCTGAAACAAGCAAGCCGCTTGCTTTAACGAGCTCGCGCAGGAAAGCAAAATCATCGTCATCAAAAGAAGAAGGAGAGTAACCGTTCGCGACGTAAGGGTAATTCAGTTCAACGGCATTTACGCCTAGCTTTATTGCTTTTTTTATCTTCTGCTTTCTCGTTTCCTTGTTTAAAGCAAGCGGATGCGCGAGCACAGCCAAGCCACCCTGCGAATGAATCGCGCGAATGAACGCTTCAGAAGAAGGGAAAACTATTGAAGGCATTAGCTTGCAGTCCGGAGCGTCCAAAAAATCTTTAAGCGCGTAAAAATTGTTGAAATGCTTTTTCTCAAACAACGCGTCGAAAACGTCCAAGTAATTGACGCTCCTGCCTTTCGCCCTCCAAACAACGTCGTTCTCGAAATCCAATTTCATGCCTGCAGAATTCAAATTCTCGACAAGCCCGCGCAAGCGGGAATGCTCGCGTTCAGCCTGAATTTCCAGAATGGAAGCTATTTCTTCGTTTTCCTCGTTCACGCCATAGCCGAGAATGTGAAGAACGTCGTTGCAATCATCGCAATGCAATTCAATCCCGCACAAGACTGGAATAGAGGAAGAATGCGCGAGGGAAATCAATTCTTTGCTGGGCAGAACGTCGTGGTCCACAATTCCAAGCCCTTTCAAACCCAAACGCTTCGCTTCAAAAATCAACTGCTCTGGAGTGAACGTGCCGTCAGAACGAGTGGAATGGCAATGCAAATCAAACTCAACAACCATAAACAAAAACCTAAAACGTTTCGCAATTGTTTTGCAGTAGTTTCGCAGTAGTTTTGACTCCATAAAACCATAAAGTCAAAACCATTCAAAACAAGCCGAAACAATTCAAAACCACAGAACTGAACCCCTCGACAAAACCACTCAGAACCAATCAAAACAATTCAAAACCAAAAAATAATTTTGGGCCGCGAGAGATTTGAACTCTCGACCTTCCGGTTATCAGCCGAACGCTCCAACCATTTTAGGAAAGTTTCAAGTTTTCGGTTTCGAGTTTCGAACGCCGAAACCCAAAACTCGCGACTCGAAACTCTCAAGCTAAGCTAGCGGCCCGAGTTTTTCGATAGAACAACACCATGATTTGCTTATCGAGGAAACGTATTTTGGAAAACAACGTATAAAAACATGAGCGTGGAATGTGTTTACGATGTTTGTTGACGAGGGAAACGTTCTCTCGCTCGGCGGCCAGAAGATTGGATTGGATTCCGGCGACGCGAGCGTGTGCTTTGTTTCGCACGCGCACAGCGACCACACCCAGCCGTTGAAAGCGAGGGGAAGAAAGATAATAGCTTCAAGCGAAACGCTAGCGTTGGCAGGGTTTCAAGCTAACGGAAACCTGGTTGAAACGCCGGCAGTGCTTGATGAAGTAGAGTTGAAAATGCTTGAGTCAGGCCACGTGCTCGGCGCGAAGCAATTAAGAGCGGAACACGACGGCAGAGTGTTTGCGTACACCGGGGACTTCAAGCTGCGCGACGGCTTGACTACGAAGAAAGCAGAAGTAGTGGAGTGCGACACGCTGTTGATAGAAGGAACGTACGGAGAAAGCGGGACGATTTTCCCAGATAGGATGCTTGTTTTCGAGGAAATGAAAAAATGGGTGGATGAAGGAATGGAGAATGGAAGCGTTTTGTTCGGAGGGTACGCAATAGGAAAAGCGCAGGAGCTCGTAAAGTTTTTGAACGACTACTGCAGGGTAGCGCCGTTGGTGAGCGGGAAAATAGAGCAGGCGTGCAGAGTGTACGAAAAATTCGGGGTGAAATTAGACTGCGTGAGCGCGTCGAGCGCTGAAGGCGAAGAGTTGAAGAAAAAAAATTTTACAGCAGTGCTCCCGCACTACCAAGTGGAGAAAGGCTTGGCAGCGAAACTGTGCGGAGTGTACGGAAAACCTTTCCGCACCGCGCTCGCAACAGGCTGGGCGAACAAAAGAATGTTCGACGTGGACGAAGTGTTCCCAATAAGCGACCACGCGGACTTTGCGGAAATAATCGAGTATGTAGAGGCGAGCAAAGCGAAAGAAATAATCTGCTGCCACGGAAACGAAGAAAACTTAGCAAGAGAGTTGAGAAGCAGAGGGCACAACGCAAGAGCAAGAGGGGAAGCGATGCAGATGAGATTAGTGAGCTTGTAAAGAAAAAAAAAAGAGGCAGGATAACAAACAAATTGCTTGACGCTCAAAACTACTTCATTGCAACTGAAGTGCCTTCTCCTTTGGATTCTCTTTTCCAAGTATTATACAATCCGGCCAAAACGCTTTCTAATTTTTTGCCTTCCAATAGCGGCGTGCTCTCTTCAATCAGTTCAATTTTTTCTTTTGCAAACGAGAGGAAACCAGTCTTTTCTTCCACAGAACCGAAGTTTAATTTGAGTTCGGAAATTACCGGAACTACTCGTTGCGCGAAAGCCACCGCTTCTTCTTGTTTGGTTGGCATGGCTGGAAGAGCAGGCTCTGGAGCTTTTTGCGCTGCAGGCGCAGGCGTTTCTTTCCCGCGTGGTTTCTTGACTTTTTTAGGCTCTACGCGCGCGTCTGCTTCCTCGAGACGATGCTCTATTGCTGCATGAGCAGGAGTTTCAGCTAAAATAGGCTCTCCGACTTCTTTCGCCCTCTCTCCTCGTTCTTCATAAAACGACATTCCCTTTTCAACGAACGCTGCAACGCTTTCCGCTCCGTAAGTTTCTCTCAATTTTCCTGCAGATGCTGAAAACCGCTGTTCGAATTGAGCTTGCACTGCTTCACTATTTGCGCCTGTTGCCACTGCGGTTTTGAAAAGTTCTTGCACTGGACTGAGTTCTGCTTTTGGAAGCATTTGCACTA
>JACRGF010000009.1 GCA_016212395.1 Microcaldota archaeon | reverse complement strand
TCCTTCCAGATAGCTTGTAACAGCGACCAGCTTCATGTCCACACCTGTTTGCTTCATTTTTCCACCCCATGCTTATGGGTGGAAAGCGGACAAAATTGCTGTCACTCTTTTAGGACATTTTGGCTGTCACCATACATTTAACCATTAACTGAAGCGCGTCCTTCGAAGGAAAAAAACCGAAATCATCGTAAAACTTTTTCGAATGCCCTAAAAGCTCGTTCCACAAACTCTTCGCTAACCACAAATGCTTAAGCATTTCCGCTTCCTGCACTCTCGACGGATACAGCCTAAACTTGTAAGCCCGCATCACACACTCATGCTACGCACCCAGTATAAAAACTGTTAGAGGGAGGTGACAGTCGATGCGACCGCCTTATCCACCAGCACGACGTGACACTTGTAGTAAATGATGCAATATGGTGGTAGTCAAGCGTCACGCCGTGTTAAAATAGGTAGAGTTGGCGAGCGCGAACAGCTTTAAAGGTTAGCGAGAGAAGAAGGGAAATGGTAAATAGTGTTTTGGAATTGTTTTGAATGGCGCGTGTTGTTTGTTTTGCGTGTTGTTCGCGTGTTTAATTTCTTGTTTGGTGTTTGTGTTATGTTTTGTGTGCGTGTTCATGGTCGTGGCGGGCAGGGGGGAAAGGTTTCTGCGCGCGTGTTGGGCAGGGCTGGTTTTCTCGAGGGTTTGTTCGTGCAGGACTTTCCTGTATTCGGGGCTGAGAGGCGTGGCGCGCCTGTGAGTGATTTCGTGCGCGTGAGCGAACAGCCTATCCTGGAGAGGGGTTACGTGGAAGAGCCTGATGCTGTGCTCGTGTTGGATGAGACGCTTTTGGGTTTGGTGGACGTGCGCGCTGGCTTGAAGGGGGATGGGTTCGTGCTCGTGAATTCGAGCAACAAATTGGATGGCGAGCGGACGTTTGTTGTTGACGCGACGCTTGCAGCGTTGGAAGCGTTCGGAAAGCCTATTCCGAACATCGCGTTGTTGGGAGCGTTCGCGAAACTCCAGAAAAAGATTACGCTCGAGAAAATAATCGAGGCGACGAAGAGGGAGTTGGGCGATAAAGGAATTTCCAGCGAAGTGATTGAAAAGAATGTTGAAGCAGCGAGAAAGTGTTTTGAAGCAATGGAAACGCAAAAATAATTGGTGTTGTGGAATGTTTGAGAATTTGGGCAAGTGGCTGAAGGAGTTGGATCGCGCTAAGAAAAAGCGTTTAGTGAGAGTGCCTCCTGCAGAGTACGCTGGTGTTGAAGGAGTTCCTGTAATGCGCGAGCCTGGCTCGAGCGCGAAACACTCGCACACTGGCGACTGGCGGGTGTTCAAGCCTGAAATTCTCGTTGAAAAATGCAATGATTGCGGGGTGTGCTGGCTTTACTGCCCTGACGCTGCTATTTCGAGGGGAGAGAAGCACCCGTTCATAAATTACGAGTTGTGCAAGGGTTGCTTGATTTGCGCGACAGAGTGCCCGTTCAAGGCGATTAGAGTAGTGAAGGATTTGCATGCTGTGGAAAAAGAAAAGAGGGAATGAAGCAGTTGAAGGCGCACAGAATTCGAGCGTGCTTTGTGGAGAAAGAAAAGAAAGAGTGAAGAAGAAAGCAGTTGTCGTGCTGTTGAAAAAGAAAGAGTGGAATTATGGAGGAGTTGTTGACTGGCAATGGCGCTGTGGCTTGGGGCTGCAGGCTGGCGAGAGTAGGTTTCGTGCCGTGTTTTCCTATTACTCCGCAGACGGAGATGATTGAAACGATTGCAAAGTGGGTTGAAGCGAAAGAGTTTGACGCGGACTACTGCCAAATGGAGAGCGAGCATTCGACGTTGTCTGCAGCGGTTTCAGCGTGCGCGACTGGAGTGCGCGCTTTCACTGCAACGTCTTCGCAGGGATTGTTGTTGATGCATGAAATGCTTCACGTTGCGAGCGGAATGCGCCTGCCAATAGTAATGGCGAACGTTTCGAGGGGAATTTCAGCGCCTATCACGTTGTGGTCTGACCACAATGATTTTTACAGCGCGAAGAGCGCGGGGTGGGTGATGCTCGCGTGCGAGAACAGCCAGGAAGCGTTGGACTTCGTGCCGATCGCGTTCAAGCTTGCAGAGCACGAGCGCGTGCTCACTCCGGCGCTAGTGAACTTGGATGGTTTTATATTGTCTTACACGCGCGAAAAAACGGACATTCCAGAACAGAATGTGGTGGATGGTTTCCTTCCTGCATTCAAGCCAGCGTATTCGCTTGCTGACGCTGAAAAGCCTGTGAACTTGGGTTCTCCGGTGATGAATGAGTACCAGGAGTTCAAGGCGCAGCAGGGCTTGGCGATGAAGAACGCGCGCATTGTTTTGAAAAACTTGTTTAAAGAATGGAGCGAGAAGACTGGAAGGAGTTATGATTTGCTTGAGTGTTTCGAGTGCGAAGATGCTGAACGCGTAGTGGTTGGAATTGGCTCGAACATGGCTACTGCGAAAACAGCAGTGGAGCAACTGCGCGCGCAAGGAGAGAAAGTGGGAGTGTGCAGGCTGCGCGCGTACAGGCCGTTCCCGTTCGATGACTTGAAGCAAGCGCTTTCGGAAAAGAAGGGGGTGGCGGTGTTCGACCAAAACTTTTCCCCTGGAGCTGGAGGCGCTTTGTTTCATGAAGTGAGAAGCTGTCTTTACGATTGTGAAGAAAAACCGTTGGTGGACGGAGTGATTGGCGGGCTGGGCGGAAAGAACGTGACTGTGAAAAACTTTGAAAGCATTTTCGAACAATTGAAAAAACACGTTGCAAGCAAAGAGGAAAGCGTTTACTGGATTTGAAGAAAGAAAAGAACGGAAGCGAGAATGGGATAAAAGAGAAATGGGAAGAGTGCTTGGAAAAACGAGAGGAATTGAAATCGCGTTTATTTTTTGCGTGTGAGTGCGAGTGGTTGTTATGGCGGGTTTGTACGGCCAGTTGGATAACGAGGATTATTTGGTTGGCGGGCATGCTGCGTGCGCAGGGTGCGGGGCAGCGTTGGGCTTGAAGCTCGCGTTGAAAGCGTTGAACGGAAAATGCATTGTAGTGAACGCGTCAGGGTGCATGACGCTGTTGGGCGTTTATCCTCTCAACCCGTTGAAAGTGCCTTGGATTCACAGCGCTATAGAAAACGCCGGGGCTACGGCGACGGGAGTCTGCAGGGCTTTGAAAAAACAAGGAAGGGAAAACAGCGTGCATGTGCTCGTGTACGCTGGGGATGGCGCGACTTACGATATTGGGTTGCAGTCGCTCTCAAGCGCTATAGAGAGGGGGGAGGACTTCGTGTACGTTTGCTATAATAACGAGGCGTTCGGGAATACTGGAATGCAGAAGAGCGCTGCAACGCCTCGCGGGGCGATAACTTCCACTTCACCTAAAGGGAAAGTAGAAGAGAAGAAGAATATTGAAAAAATAATTTCAGCGCACGGTTGCTACACTGCAACAGCAAGCGTTTCGCACCCGTTTGATTTCGTGAGGAAAGTCCAGAAAGCAGCGGAAATAAACGGGCCTGCGTTCATAAACTTGCTCACTCCGTGCACTACAGGCTGGAAGTACGAAGCGAAAGACACGATTGAAGTGGGGAGAAAGGCAGTTGACTCTGGGTATTGGGAATTGTACGAGATAGTGAAAGGGGAAAAGACAGTTACAGTGAAACCGCAGAAGGAAACAAAGCTCGCGGACTACTTGAAAATGCAGAAGCGTTTCACTGGCGAAAATGAAGAGTAGGACTACTTGATTTTCCCTTTTTTCTCCTGCCATTTTTGAGCCATTTCGTCTTCAACTTCCTTGCGCAGCTTTTCAAGCTCGTCTTCACCCTCGTCGTCGGAAATCACTTTTTTTCTTTTGAACAGCGATGCTGAAAGCGCAACGAGGAAATACAACGCAATAGCCAGTATGACGACGCTTATAACCACTTGAAGCACGCTCTTCAAGTCGAACTGCAAGTTCGACAACCCGCCCCAGGAAGGAGGAGCAGGCTCGTTAATAATGATAGTGGCGTTTGAAGGCTTTGTTTCGTTCGCGGAAGCGTTGGAAGAAATGGAGGAAGCATTAGTTTGAGAAATATTTTGCTCTGCGCTCGCATTTTGTTCAGGCGCAGGAGTGAAACTGACAACGTGCGAATAAAACTCGCTTTCTTTTGAATCCAGCCTGTTTTCAGCAATTATTTTGAACGTGAAATTGAGCGGAAGCGTTTTTTCCGTGCATGAAACGTCTGCTTGAAACAATCCGGAGGACTCGTTGAAGCGAAGCTTTTTCTCGCGAACGCGCGGCTTTGACTCGTTGAATGAATAGTTTGCCTTAACAACAAGCTCGCGTTGCTCGAAGCGCGGGTCTGTTGCGTTTGCAAGCAAGCGAATGGAATCGCAGGAAGAGTTTTCAAATGAAGGCGACGCGTTCGCGAAAATTATTTCAAGAGGATTGCGCTTGAAAACGAATTCAATGGAGGTTAAATTGTTTTCAGCCAGGTTCGCTTGCTTTGAAGAGTTCAGCTCGCGGTAAGTAGCAGTTACTGTCGCGTTCAGTGCGTTTATTTTTCCCAAAACAAGCACTCCGCGCGTGTCCGTATAGCCCGAACGCGTTACGCTCTTGTAGCTCACGCGCATTGGAATGCCTGCGAGCAGGTTGCCTTCATCGTCGTAAACGCTCGCTGAAAGGCTCGCGTTGTAGAATGAGAGGGTTACTCGAATGCTATCGTTTGCCTGGATTATTTTCTTCACGCTTTCAAGCTCTTCGTTGAAGAAAGCACTCGCGTTCGCTTCAGCGCCCAAAGGCAAGAGGAATGAAACAACGCCGATTGCGTTCGTTGTTTTCTCTGAAGCATAAGGAGAGTTTAAGGAAACGATAGCGCCTTGAATCGCTTTTCCAGAGTGGTCGGAGACAGTCACGTTCACTGCTTGAACGGTGATGTTGAACTTGAAGTCTTCAAGGTGCTTGCTTTCGAAAATATTCCAGCCATAGGCAGTCCAGCGCTCGTCTTTAAAGCCAAACCCTTGAACTGAAACTTTGTAGCTTCTGTTCGTTTTCGCGTTAGGATAGACTTGGTTGCATAAAGTGAGCGTGGCAATGCCGTCCTCGCCTGTCTTCGCGTTCTCGAACGCGTCTAAAAAAGAAAAGTCGTTTTTCTGGTAATTCACCAGAACGTCAATGCCTCCGAGCGGGACGTAGTTTTCCCCGGTAACGCGGACTTTCAGCAACTCGCACAACTGGGCAGAGGAAAGCACTGAGAAAAACAACAGGCAAGCGAAGATAGTTTTGAAGTTCATAGTCTCTTCTCTTTTTTAAGCAGTTCTATTATTTTGTCTGCAGCTTCGTCAACGCTCAAGCGAGTAGTGTCCAATGAATAATCTGCTTGCGCGTAGAAATGCTCGCGTTTTTCAAGCAACTCGCGTATTTTTTCCTTTGGGTTTGAAACGTTAAGAAGCGGGCGGTGCGAATCGTGCTTTATGCGCTCGAAAATCTTTTCAGGAGTAGAACGCAGGCAGACGATAACGCCGTTCTTCTTCAGCTCGCGCACGTTCTCCTCGAACAAAATCACGCCTCCGCCTGCTGAAACAACAAAGCCGTCGCGGGCTGAAACGCGCTTTACTTCATCGCGCTCCAACTCCCTAAAGCGAGGCTCTCCGAACTCCTCAAAAATTTCGCCTATTTTCATTCCTGCCTTTGCTTCTATTTCCTCGTCAGTGTCAACAAACTTCATCTTCAGCTTTTTCGCCAGCGACTTGCCTGAAGAAGTCTTGCCAGTGCCCATAAAACCTACTAAAACAATGTTCATTTCTTTTTCAACTCCATCA
The DNA here is from genome assembly GCA_016212395.1 of Microcaldota archaeon. Taxonomy (GTDB): domain Archaea; phylum Micrarchaeota; class Micrarchaeia; order Burarchaeales; family JACRGF01; genus JACRGF01. The sequence continues at coordinate 106,880 of JACRGF010000009.1, read as the reverse complement.
AAACAACCGCATGCATTTTCTTTGCCGGAGGCGTCTTCCCGAAAAACAATTCAAACGCCTTCACTGCCTGGTAAACCAGCATCAACTCGCCTGAAACGGTTTTGCAGCCAACTTCCCTCGCGTCCTTCAGCAAAAGCGTTTCCAACGGGTTGTAAACAATATCGAAAACAACGAGCTTTTTGCGCAATAATTTCTTTGGAACAATAGACTTTCCCTCGTTCGGATGCATGCCCACTGGAGTGGCGTTAATCAAAATGTCTGCACGCGAAACAAACAATTTCAAGTTCGCTTCATTCAACAACCCCGCTTGCACGCCTGCATCAAAAAAACCGTTCAATTCTTTCTGAAGCTGGAATGCGCGTTCGTCATCGTTCAAAATTGAAAGTTTTATTTTTTCTTCCTGGAGCAAAGTAAAAGTAATAGCGCGCGCAGCCCCGCCTGCGCCTAAAAGCAAAACGTTTTTTCCGTTCAACTGCACGCCATTCTGTTTCAGCGCTTCTAGTGCTCCGAATCCGTCAGTGTTGAAGCCTTTCAATTTTCCTCCTTCGTTTTTTACAGTGTTCACCGCGCCGATTTTTTTAGCGAGCGCGTCCACTTCGTCCAAAAATTTCAGCACTTCAACCTTGTGCGGGACTGTAACGTTCACGCCCACGAAATCAGCAGAGCGAAACTCGTTCATCTTCTTTTTCAGCTCGTCTTTCTTCACTTGCATTGGAGTGTATGCACAGTCGTTCATTCCGAGTTCTTTGAATGCAGCACTCCAAATTGCAGGGCTCATGCTGTGCGCAATCGGATCGCCTATAACACAGCATTTTCTGGTCTTCAAAGCCACGAACACACACCACTCCAACAAAACATCGGGAAGGGGAAAAAAATTAATGCATTTTGCTGCACGCGCGCTTTCACGCAACGCTCCGTAACGCGCGGCAGGCAAAAATGCGTTTGCGTTTTTTTATCGTTTTTTCAGCCGTTTGTTTTCCAGCTGCTTGTTTTCCGTTCGTTTTTTACTTCGTGAATCGTGTTGCTGCTTGCTCGTAAAACTTTTTCAATTCCGCGACGCTCACTTGCCCTGCAGCGCTTTCTTTTCCGTACTCGAGGCACGCGAAAGCAAAGCTCGCGCCGAACAACGGCGAGAGGACGCGGGAGGAAATTCCCAAGTCGCCCATGCAGAAGCCCACGATTGCGCCGTTCTTCGAAGCGCTTGAAACAACTTGAAGCAAAGCATTATTGTCCTCAAACTTGGTTGCAGTGCACACGACTTTGCACAAGTTCGCGCCAGCCCTCCTCTCTTTTTCTACGACTTCCTCGAGCTTTTTTTGGGGCATCGTGCACTTGAAGTCGTGCTTTGAAACGATGAGTTTTGCTTTCGAATTCCGCACTGCATTCTTCACGCTTTCTATAATGCCAGCGTCGAGCTCAATGTCAACGTACTCTGCAAACTTTGCTGATTCGGAGAGCAGCTTTCCGCGCTCGACTTCGCTTCCCTTGAACAAGCCGCCTTCCCAAACAGGCCTGGCAGTAGCAATAACTGGGAGTTTGCTTGCCTTGATGAGTTCAATCACGCCTGCAAGTTCGCCTGGCTTCAAGTAATCCATTCGAAGTTCAGCCAAGTCTGCTCCGAGCTCGCGTGCTTTCGCAAGCATTTGAGCGCTTTCAGCGCAAGTTTTCCCGATTATTGGAACGCAGATTTTCGCATTCATGAAACACCACTTTTTTACGAAGGTTTTTTTCTTCCAACAATATTTATATACTCCCTCAAGCCTCAATAGAACAGCAAACGCAAGGCAACATGGTATTCATGCATTCTTCAACAAGCCTCATTTCAAGCGCGAACAGCTTCCTCGACGAGTGCAAGGCAGGCAAAAGCGAGAAAAACGCGGGTAAGAAGGAAAAACAGCTTCTTGAAAACGTTTCAAAACTCGAGGGCATTCGAACTGAAATGCTGCACGCGGGATTCAACTCGCCTTTCCTCGGGTTGCTTGCATCAACGAGGCAGGAAGTTGAAGAGGCGAGCGAGGAAGAGTCGCAGGACTTGGCGAAGCAAATAGAAAAAATCCAGAACCTCGCGCGAATGAAGAAGTACTCGTTGAATAGAGTGCGCGTCGCGCTCGCAGCGCACAAGTCCGCGCTTGGAATAATAAGCAACGGGTTTCAAGCGCAAATGCTTGAAGAACTGCCTCTCGACGGAAACTATATTTCAACGCTAGTTTCAACCAGGGAACCTGGATTGCACGCTTACAAGATGCTGATGAACTTGCTTGAAACAAACGCTGAAACAAGCAAAACAATGTTTGTTACGATAGAGTTTGAAGAGAAAGGCGAAAAGCGCCAGAAAACGTTCAAGCTCGCCTCGGCGAAAAACATTGAAGAAAAAATAAAACGCGACTTTGGAGCTAATGCAAAAATTGTTTCAACGCGGGTTGGAAAGAGTTCAGACGCGCTCGTGAGAAAACGAAGCGCGCGCGCCTGCTTGTCCGCAGCTTACGCTGCTACTGCATTCAAGCTTGCCTCGACGAACGCTGTAAGGAGAAGCAAGCTGCTGGGCGAGTACGCGAAATTAATGGCTGAAAATGGGTTGGACGCGAACGCGCGCATCGACGCAGTTGAAGGGCTTGAGAGCGTGAAGAGAAAAATGCACGCGAACAAGCTTGCAGATTATGAAGGCGAAGAATTCGTGCTGAAGGAAGAATTAAAGCATGAAATGGCGCGCGAGAAAGCAGTATTGCGCGACGTGTGCGAGCGAAAAGCAAAGAAAATGCTTGCAACGGATTTATTCAACTACTTCATGCTGTTCCCGAAGAAAGAACGCGAGAAAGGAACAGTGTTCCCGTCGCTTAACGCAAGCGTTTCGCGCGAGAAACTGGAGTTTGTGAACAACGCGCTGAAGGAAACGCTTGAAGTCGAGGACGCTGCTGGAATAATAATGCGGAAAATAGAAGCTGAAAAGCTCGCGTTGAAGCTGGACTCGAAATCGTTCGGCGCTGCATTCGCATACTTGAACACTCCCAAAAACATTGAGTGGTGCGCACAGCACTTTGGAGTGGATGAAGGAAAAATAAGAGGAGCAGCTGCAATCCTCGCGCAGCACGTTGAAGCGCCTCAAGCAAAACTGGCAGAGCTGGGAGTATCAAAGAGCGGGAAAGCAAAGAAATTCTCTGAATTGATGCGCGATGCTTGAAAAAAGAAAAGCCAAACGAGCGGGTAAAGCACACAGAGCGGGTTGAAACATGCTTGAAATAAAAAACAGGCGCGGGCTCGTTGAACTGCTCAAGAAAAACTCTGGAGAAACAAAAGCATTCTTCAAAATAAAGCCTACTGTTCCCCTCGTAACCCTGGTTTTGTCGCACACGCAGGCTGAAGAAATCTACTGCTCGCAGAAAACGCTTTCAACGCTGAACGCTAGAATGCTTGAAGCACTCGAAAAAACAGGAGTGGAAGTAAAAGCAGTGGAAACTCGAATGGGCAGACCGAGAACGCACGCGGAAGAGACAATAAAGCAAGCAAAGGAATTGCGCGCGCAAGGAAAAAAACCTGAAGAAATAGCAAAACAACTCGCAATTCCATTGAGGACGGTTTATTACTACGTGAATGGAAAGTGAAGAAAAGTTTTTAGTGCAGTTCGCCTATTTGCAGGTAGAAGATGGTAATTAAGTATATTGCGTAAACTAGCAGGAACGCCAGGCCGCCGTTTTTCTGCAAGCGCTTGTTCACCGCGGCAACGTAGAACAAGAGAATGTTTGCAACAATGGCAAACAATAATGCTGCAATAAAGACTGGAAGCACTATGGAAATCGGGTTTATCGCCCCAGCGACTCCTAGGACGAGCGTGAGGTTGACCATGTTGCTTCCAATCGCGTCTCCTAACGCCAACCCGTAATGCTTTTTCCTGATTGCTTGAACGTCAATTGATAGTTCAGGCAAAGAAGTGCCGATCGCTATAATCGTAGCACCGATAAAGCTTTCCGCCAAGTTAAGAGTTTGAGCAAGCTTCACGGCAGAGCTTACCACGAAGCTGGCGCTCACGAGGACTAACGCGATCGCGATTGAAAAGTACAGGAACGCGTAAAGCGCTTCCTTTTTCGTAACATTGCTTTCCGCATTCTTTCCGTCCTTGTTTTTTTTCGAGAAAACGTAGACAACGTATCCTGCAAACAACAGCAGCAGAATGACGCTCTCAAGCAAGCCAAGCGCTTGGCTTCTCACCAGGCTGTTGAAAATAATGTATGAAGAAATGAGAGTTGTTAAAACAAGCACTATCGCAACGTCGTTCAAAACACTCTTGTTTATCTTCAAACCGTAAAAAAACGCTCCGACTCCGAGAATGAACAGAATGTTTGCAATGTTAGAACCGAACACGTTTCCAGCCGCGATAGCGCCTTCCCCGAGAGTTGAAGAAATGATTGAGACAGACAATTCAGGCAATGAAGTCGAGACAGCCAAGAGAATAAAGCCTATCGCGACTTCACTCACTCCAAAAAACTTGGAAAGCTTCACTGCATTCTCGACTACTACGCTGGACGACTTGGAAAGGAAAGCCAGAGAAACAAGCAACGTAGCCAACTCAAACAAAACCATAAAACTCGCTGACTACTGGCCAACTTCAATTTTATAATTCCTGCCCTCAAGAGCCTGCTGAAAGCATGAATGCGCGCTCAATGCGCGTACTCGTCTTTAAAGGAAGTGACTGAGAGAGTGTTGTTCGCGTTCAGCTTGAAGTGAATGGAGTAACTGCAGTCCCTGGCTTCAGGCGCAGAAGGAGATTCTGTTTCCCTTGATTCTATAGGAGACGCAGCTTCGCCTTCTGCTTGTTGTGAAATTGGAGATTCCCGCCACCCGCTGGAAGCGGTTTTTCCGAATAAAGTTACTTCCAAGACAAACGTTCCCTTGCTGCCTCTCGAAAGCATGAAGGAAACGTTCGCGTCTGCGGACTCGATGCTTGAAAGCCCGTGCAAAACATCAAGCGAAGCATCACGCAACTCTTGCCTTCCACTGGAAGCTAATGCTAAAGCAACTGAAGAAACAACAAAGGTGAAAGACGCTTGCCTGCGCGCAGGATCAGAAACGCAGTCTAAACTCCCTTCTCTGCCAGAACGCCTCACTCCGCGGACTGGCGTTTCGCCTTCCTGGTAATTTCCGCCAACGAGAATAAGTCCAGCAACGTCTCTAACTGCCTGCGAGAGGAGAGGCTGTTTGTACTCAACACGGACAGGCCGCTTTCCACGCAACTTCGACTCTTCAGCTCGCTTCATTGCACCTTCAGGACCTGCACCCATGAGAAAACACCTGCAGGAGATAAGCTGAAAACACTATATAAAAACTACGTGAACGCACGCAGGCAACGCAACACACCAAAAAAACTGACAGGTTAAATAAGCTTTTCACACTAAAAAACATTCTTCCAAGACTTGAAAACTTCAAAACTTGGAAACCAACAACTGCCTCGGTAGCTCAGTTTGAGTCTCGAGTCAAGAATCTTGAGTCTTGAAATATACGCTCAAGACTGAAGACTGAAAACTCGAAACTCCTGAAAGGTAGAGCGACTGACTGTTAATCAGTAGGTCGAAGGTTCAAGATAAGATCCCTTTTCTTTTAGGAAAAGAAAAGGTCTCTTATTATCTTCCCAAAAGAAAAAAAACGAAAGAAAATAGGAAGATATTATGAAAATCCTTCCCGAGGCGCTTGCTTTTTTTTCAGCAGGTTGGAGTTATGCTTTCACTGGTTGTTTTGCAGGCGCGTTGGCTGGTGTTCGTTGTTGTTCTGTCGGTGGGGCTCTCCGCTGGATTGCTAGCAAGTCGCGATAGAGTTCTGGCTTGAGGGTTACTGATTCGATTACTCCAGCGTCGTCTGAAGTCTTGAGAATGTGACCTCGCGCGTCAAGCACTTCTCTGGATTGCGCGTCAACGTTTCTATTCAAAGCTCTCAACGCTCGGAAGCGCACTACGCTGTGAGCGTTGAGCAATGCGACAGTCAAGCAACGGAGTGCATCCTCGCTGTTGACAGCGTCGAGCTTGTCCACAATCCTCAACTGTTCAAGCACAGGCTTGCCGCCGAACTGGCGGTCGAACTCTCCTTTTATCTGGACTGTTTTGAGAAAGTCGGATGCGCGCGCGCAACAGCATCTCCGGAAGAAGCCGCTAATTCCTGCAACAAACTAGCTCCCGCGTGCCTGAAGCTTCCAATCGCTTCAACTGCAGACAAGCGCATGGGTGCATCTGCACCTGACTTTGCTATTTTTTCTAGAATGGGCAAAGCGAGTTCTGCAGGCGTGCTGCTGAGCGCGTAGACTAAAGCCGTTCGCACGGATACAAAAGAAGATGAAAGTGCAGACTGCAAAATTTTCAAGTCGCCTTCATTGTCAAAACGAGCTTGCTCAAGAGTCTTCAAGCGAACTTGAGCATCGTTGGACTTCAAGCCAGCTTCTAAAGGGGGATAAAACAACTTCCTGCTTCAGGGCTTCCTGCTTTAGCACAGGCCTTGTTTTTGGAGAAACTGGATCTTCTTCCTCGCTCATGAAAAAAACCTCCCGGAGAACTAGCGGTTTATTACTCAAAGACCAGTATTTAAAACTATTGCAAGCTTGAAAAATGCCGGCTTACGCGAGGGAGTTGAGCGCGTTGAAGCCGAAGTACAACCAGATTTAAGCCACATTGTATTCAGCTAATAACGCGCATTTAAAGGACTATGTTGAACTTTGTTTCTTTCGCTTTTCGTATCGTTTCATCCCGATTTTTTTCGTTTGCAGGATTTTGAAGGCTAGCCAAAAATTCTTGCGTTTGGGATTTCGACAGTTCTATAACGGTTTGTATGTGCCTTGCCATCAATATCTACCTTGTCAAAGTTTGAGTATCTTGGAGTTATAAACGTTTATGAGGTTTAAAAAGAATAGTTTACCCTTCAGGCTTCCAGTCTTTCGGCCTGTAGACCGCGTGTTCTGGTGCAGGCGTTTGGGACGGGTTGCGAGCGCGTTGCATGCGAGTGTTCACGAAGTTGCTTGAGTGCGTGCGTTGTATCGGGTCGAGTTCTACGAAAGTTATTGCTTTGCCGCTTTTGCCTACTCTTCCAGTCCTGCCAATGCGGTGCGTGTGCATTTCCTCCGAGCCTGCAGGGTCGTAATTAACAATGTGGGAAACGTTTTCAACGTGAATTCCTCGCGCTGCAACGTCAGTGGCAACGAGCACGCTGAACTTCCCTTCTTTGAACGCGCGCAACACGTTTTCTCGCCTGCTTTGGCTCTTGTCCCCGTGCAAGCACTCTGCGCGAATTCCTGCTTGGTTGATCTTGTCGCACACGAACTCTGTAAAACGCTTTGTTGAAACGAATATTATCATGCGCGTCACGTGGTCGCGCTTCAGCAATTCCCTGAGCTTGCCTATCTTGTCGCGCCTGCGCACTTCAATAAACTCTTCCTTGATTGCCTCCACTTTGCCTTCAGGCCCTGCCTCGACGAATTGAGGAGTGTTCATAAAATTGGCTGCAATGTGCTTTATCTCGTCGCTTATAGTAGCAGAGAAAAGCATGGTTTGCCTTTGCTTGCTCGTCTTGCTTAAAATCAAGTCAATGTCTTCCCTAAAGCCCATGTCAAGCATCCTGTCAGCCTCGTCGAGCACAACGCAGTTAACTTGATTCAAGCGCACTGTGCCGCGCTCGAAGTGGTCGAGCAGCCTGCCTGGAGTTGCAATCAAAATGTCAAAGCCACCGCGCAAAGAAGAAATTTGGGGCTCAATGCTCTGGCCTCCGTAAACGCAGAAAATGCGCAGAGAATGCCTCGAGGCAATGCCTGCCAGTTCCTTCGCAATCTGGACTGCCAACTCGCGAGTAGGCGCGAGCACTAGCGCTTTCTTCGACTTGTCTTTAGAAATGTTTTCAATCAAGCCAACTCCGAACGCGGCAGTCTTCCCGCTCCCAGTCTGGCTTTCGACGATAACATCCTCGCCTTGCAACACGAGAGGAATCGTCTTTTCCTGCACTTCCATCGCGTCAACGTAACCCATGCGAAACAACGAGTCAACAGTCTTGCTGGACAAGCTCATTTCGCTAAACTTTACTCTACTAACCAATATACTCACCTTTTATATAAACAGCAAAAAACCAGAATTTCCGCACACTGAAAAAATCAAATTCGTTCGAAGACGCTGAACGTCATTCGATGTCGAAAACGAAAAACGTTTTCGACAGCTGTCAACTGAAGCGTCAGTTGACATCGAACGAATACTCGCAAAGTCTGCCGACTTTACGACCATTCCAGACGACTGAAAAACCAGGATTTTCCTGTTTCCAAAACAATTTTCTTGCTTACTGCAAACAAGTTAAGAACGACCTTTTATTTAAACGTATGCATTGACGAGCAACCTCGAAGCAAACGCGCTAACACGCCGGGCTGCTTGTAAAGCCGTCGTCAGTAACGCGCGCGTTCAAATGGTTTTCAGCACGGCGCATTTCATCTTCCTGGTCTGGAACGTAATAACACATTTTCATGAGCGTGCTGAAGCGCCTCGCAACTTCCAAAGGCGCTTTCACGAGGTTAGACAAGTAAGCTGTTGCAGTTTCAAGAGTTTTCTCGTCAGTGTTGTGAATCGCGTCGTTTATTCCGTTGCCGAGCGCTTTCATGTAAGCCAAGCGCTTCGAGGGGGACAGCATTAAAGGAACTGCGGAGAGCCTAATGTAGCCAAGCCTGTTGCCTTCCAACGCGAGCCTCAAAATATAGTTTGAAAAATCAGCGAGAACGCGGCCAACCAGCAGCGCGCGCGGAGAATCAAGTTCAGAGTAGCCAGCGATAGCCTGTTCAAAAAGGACGCTGAAATTAACTTGGTCAAGGCCTGGATAGTCTTGCTGCGCTTTCTGCCACGCTTGCTCTGTTACTCGCTTGCAGCGTTCGTGCACCCACGCGCCTGCCTTCGCGTCGCTCGCTTCTTCGAAGCCAATGCGCGCGAGCGTCAAGTCCAAGTGCGCCGAGAACGTCCTGCCAGTCCCGTCCCAAGGAGGGTGAATCAACCGAGTGCCAACTATTTGAAACCACGCTATTGCTTTCAGTTTTTCCTCTATTGTTTGCGCTGGTTTCATCTTCTCGTCGAACAAGTCGCAAAGCAAGTTGTAAAAGTAAAGGTGGTCGCACTGCAAGTCTGAAGAAAAACCGTAGTAGCCTCGCGGGCCTTGAGCATCTTCTCCGAACTCGCACTCGTGCGAACCGTAAACAATTTCTTTTTCTCCTGAAGCGAGCTTGCGCGTTCCAATAACGCGAAGCACTCCAGTCGTGCGCGTTTCCAACTCTGCCCGGGCAACTCCTTCACAGGCAAATTCGAAAAGCGCTTGAGTGACTTGATGAAAATCAGCGTCTGGGTTTCTGCGCGCGAACTCTTGAAGCCTGCGCTCTAACCCAGCGCCATCCCTCCTGTCTTGAACAGTTAGCAGAAACTCGAAATCATTGGCAGCTATGCTTGGAAAGCCGTTCGCTGAAGAAGCGCAGACAACGTCGTGCAATTCAAGGAACTCTCGGCGAGTGGACCACTGGTGAGCGCGCAGGAAAACATCCCGCGAACGCTCGTAATTCTTCCAGCCTTCAAGCTTGTTAGCTGAAGCGATTACCTCTGCTTTAGCTACTCCCACACGCTGAGCCATAAAGTAGATTATGCGTTTTCTTGTATTTAAACAGCGCAGAATTCTCAAAAATTCAAGTGGTCAGGGGGGTTTAAATACGGGTTTTGAGTAGATAGATGATTATGACGCTTGATTTTCGAGTTGCGGACAGTGTTGAAGCAGACACGCTCGGGTGGTGCATTCCAATAGACGTTAGTTCTACTGCTAGTAAAGGAAAAAAACCGAAGAGGGTAACGTTGAATGAGCATATGATTGTAAATGATAGAAGCCGTGGGATTGGGTTGGGCGAGTGGCTTAAGGCGTTCACGATAGAATTCGCGTTGAGAACGTTTGGAATCGAGGCAGCGAGGACACTCGCAAAAACATGGCAGTGTGAAGACAGTATACATTATATTATTTACAGCACGCGCGTAGTAGTTAGAGGAGTTGGAGTGAGTTTTAATGCTAATTGGCAAGACCGGGAAACTGGACATAAGAAAGAACCTGAACCTCCGGTTGGGTGGATGCGGGTTAGTGTGAATGACGTTAAATTGAATCCACCCATATTAAGTTCTGATGCAGTAGTATTGCCTGAAGAACTGCATGTTCGCGCTCGGGAGATAACTGGAAGAACTGTCCCAGGGTATACGGAAGGAGCAGAACTCGTTTACTGCTTCGAGCCGATAATTCCAGGGGACGCGCAGGCGAAAGAGAGCGTGTTTGCAAAAGTACAAGAACAATTTGCATTCGTCTTGAATGGAGAAATACGGGATTTAACTGGAAGAAGTGAAACGCTTTCAAGAGAAGAAATCAAGGAATTGGGAACTAAAACAGCGTTGTGGAGGCAAGCAAGCAGATTGTTTGCGAGAAGCAGAAACGCTTCACCGCAAGCAAAGCAACAGTTGCACGCGAGAATGCAGCAGTTGCTTGCGGGAGGAGCGCAGCCTGCACGCTGAAGTTGTTTGAAAAAAAAAATTCTTGTTTTTGTTTTTCGCGCAGGAGAGTATTTTTTTAGAACAGTCCTGTTCTTGTTTGTTGTTCTTGCGCGGTTGCAATCATTTCGCTTACTTTGAAGTTTGACGAGTCCTGGCCTGTTGTCGCGTAGTGGTAGAGTGCTGCGACGAAAATGCCGTTCAAAGCGCTTGAGAGAATGCCGAGGCAGACGAGGAACGCGAGGATGAGCATTCCGCCTGCAATCCAGCCTGCGAGGCCGAGCACTCCGCCTAAAACTATTGTAATTCCAGCCAGCGCTATTACGCCAAACGCGCCTCCAAGGCCGAAAATCAAGCCGAAGCCCAGGCCGCCGATCATCATTTCGCCGAACTTGTTTTTCACGATGTCAGTCGAGCGTTTTATTGCAGTCAACGGGTCAACGCCTTCGATGACGAGCACTGGAATTACGAAGAACGTGATGACGCTCCACGCTCCGCCTACTAAGCCGATTATTATTTGCCCGATGATGTTGTTCCTGTTTTTGCCTGCGAGAATGCGCAGAATCAAGCCTACAGTTGCTGAAATGAAAGCCCAGCCAGCAATGGAAGTCAAGCGGCTGAAGGCAATCATGAACCCGTCCGAGAGAGTTGGGTCTCCGCCGTTCAAGCGAATGTTCGCAGCGCCAATCAACGCAGAGTTGAAGAAAATGACGATGAAAGAAGATGCGAAGTAAAAACAGAAGATTACAGCGTAAAGCACGAGTTCATTGTCGAAAAATCCTGCTAATAAGAGCGGGACGAAGAACGCAATCAGCGCGAGAATGGATAGAACTCCTGAAAGGATTGGAAAGACTACGAGTTCCTTGTCGCTTTTCAAAACGCTGAAGCTTTGCTTCATGAGGTTCCAGCTTCTTCCAATAGACTCGAACATGGGAAAACCACCTGCTTCAAGTGAAATAAGTGCATGGAAGATTTTTTAAAATAGCGTGAAGAATTAGTTTTTCCATGTTGGAGCAATTCACGCAGCTTTTCTTGGCTTTTTTCACGTGGCACGGTGCAGACGTGCTCGTGAAACTTCTTGCAGCAACGCTTTTCGGCGCTATCGTCGGGTTGGATAGGAGAGTGAAGGATGCTGGGCCGAGGACGTGCGCTTTGATTTGCCTTGGGGCGACGTTGTTCACAGTAATTTCAGTGGACGTGGCCTCGAAGCCTGACAGCGACCCGGGCAGGGTTATTGCGCAGATTGTTACTGGAATTGGGTTTATCGGCGCGGGAGTGATTTGGCGCGAGAAGGGGGGAGTGCACGGGCTCACGACAGCAGCGACGATTTGGGCTGTAGCTGGAGTTGGAGTGATAGTCGGGCTTGGAATGTGGGAAACCGCGTTGTACACGACGTCGATTATTTTTGCAGTGCTCGCGTTGAAGAGATGGATTCCGTGGAGTTAAGCGGAAATAAAAGAAAATCAAGGCGAGTCAAGACAACCGCAAAACATTGTCGCGCGAGACTACTCAAAACCCCAAAACTGCAAAACTCCGAAACTGCTTGTTACTGCATGTGTTCGAGCGCTATTTTCGTCACGCGGGGGATTTCGAATTCTGTTCCTTTGAAGGCGCGCCACGCGCAGTAGAACTTGTAGGCGAGGAAGCCAAAGAAGAAGACGAACAGTAGGGGAACGAGTATGAAGTAGCAGACGATTGTTACTATGCTTATCATGGTGATTATAATCAGTGCCATCCACGCGACGTAGAACGCGATGTCGAGGATGAGGGCTTGAAGCGCGTGAAAACGCGCGTACTTGTCTTCTTTAGAGAGGATGAAGACGAGCAGTGCTGCGAGCGGGAAGATGTATGAAAGGGCTGCGAGCGCGAGCGAGTCTTTCTGCGCTGGCTTTGGAATGCCTCCAGCTGCTTGTTCTGGAATGGTCTTCGTTTTTTCAGCCATGAGAACAAGTTGGCGCGGCAAGTTTTTTATAGAAAGCGTATTTTGGGCAGAGCAGGCGTTTTTCAAATTTCTGGAGAGTTTTTGTTGCTAGAGAAAACGGATTTTGAGTAGAGTTAGGATTGTTTTCAGTCCGTCTGCGATTTTTATTTTCTTGCCTTGTTTTTGAGAGCGGGCTTTGTAAGCAATTGGCACTTCGAGTATGCTGAATCCGCGTTTCAAGAGCTTGGCAGTTATTTCCGCTTCTACTGTGAAAGAAGTTTCGGAGAGTTCGAGCGAGCTTAACGCAGTGCGCGAGAGTGCTTTGTAGCATGTTTCCATGTCTGTCAAGCGCGAGTTGAACAAGAGGTTTGTTGCGAGAGTCAAGAGCTTGTTGCCGAACGAGAAGAGGAGGGACATTCCTTGAACGCTTCCTGAAAAACGGCTTCCGTAAACTGCTTCAGCGCGCGAGTCGAGGATGGGCTGGATGACTGCGCGGATTTGCTTGGGGTCGTACTCCAAGTCAGCGTCTTGAATGATGGCGATTGAGCCTTTTGCTCGCGCGAGGCCTGTGCGGATTGCGTAGCCTTTGCCGTTGTTTTTTTTGCTTGAAATTATTTGAACGCGCGAGCTGAACTTGCGCAGCTTGTCGAGAGTAGAGTCTGTAGAGCCGTCGTTTATTGTGATGAGCTCGAACGGAACTCCGTAGTTTTGGGCGAGAGTTTTCGAAACTGCCTCGGAGATTGTTTCTTCCTCGTTGTAGGCAGGCATGATGATGGAGAGAAAATGTTTTTGCGTTGCACGAGTGGGCATGGAAAAAGTTGTGTTGAAAGGGTTTATTATGGTTTTGAAAAAAAAATGACTTCATTCTTGTTCTGCGTTCAAGCCGTACGGGTGGGTTAGCTTCCAGCCGTTTTCTTTCTTTTTCAACTCGAATTCGCTTGAGACTTTCCTGCTTCCAGTCTTGAGGTTTAATTCGACGGAGTATTCTACTGTTGCTTCGCCTTCCCCGTTGAATGTTTCGCGCACGCTCAAAACTTTTACTCCGTCCGCAGTCTGGTAGTATTTGGAAATGTATTGCTTGAACGTTTCAAAGTCTTTGGCAGTGGGTTCTATTTCTTTGAAGCCGTCGCTCATGAGCGCGTACATTGAAGCGTAGTCCTGCCTTCCGAATGCTTCGTAGTACTCGCGCACTACTTCAGTCGGCGAGAGCGTGCTGTAGTCGCGCTTGAAGCTGAAGAGAAAGAATGCGGCGAGCACGAGTATTAACAAGGCGAGTATGGGCAGAAGCGTGTTGAACTGCGTCGAACTGTTTTTTTTCTGTTCAACTAGCTTCTCTGGTTTTGTTGCCACAAGAAAACATTTCGCACTACGGCTTTTAAATTTATTCATTCCCAACAAAATCAGAGGTGTTGTTGATGGAATACAAGTTGTGCGGGAAGGGAAGCTGCTGCCCGGCAGTAAAAATAGGGGCTGAAGGAGTTATGATTGGAGAAGACGCGAACACGTGCAGGCTTACTCCAAGCGAGTGGAATGAACTCGTGAAGCTCGTGAAGTCAGGAAAGGCGAGAGAGCTTTGAAAAAATGTTTTTCAAATTTTTGGAAAGCGCTTGCGAGAGAAGAAAACTGCTTCAGAAAATAATTTTAGTGAATTTAGCGAGTGCTTTCTACGGTTTTTTCTTTTTCTACTTGGAACAGTTAATGGCCACTCCGGTTTACTTGTGGCTGTTCGTGCCTGACTGCCCGTTGTATGCGTTGTGGATGGGGGTTAGCTTGCTGTTGCTCGCGCGTGGAGCGAGGGGCGGTTGGCTGGATGCATTCAATTTTGTCGGGGCAGCAGGGGCGTTGAAGTACGGTTTTTGGACCGTGGCAGTATTGCTGATGTACGCGCAGCATTACTATCCTGCGAACGGGCCATTCGTTTACTTCATGCTGTTATTCGGGCATGTTGGCTTGTTTTTGGAAGCGTTTTTGCTTGTTGGGAAAGTGAAAGTGAAAGCTTGGCATGTGGCAGCAGCAGTGGCGTGGCTGGGCGCGAATGAGTTGTCTGACTACGTGTTGTTTGGCACGAAGCCGCCTATTCCTGCTGGCACCGAGCAATTCGTGTTCTTGTTCACTTTAGCTTCGACGGTGTTTTTTGTTTTCTTCGCGTGGCTTGTTTTCAGCAAGTGGAAGAAGCCTATCGTGAGTGTTTTTTAGGGGAATGCTGGGCGAACGGCGGGCGAAAGCATATCCTTTAAAAAAGAGGGAGATGAAATAATCGTTGAAAAGAAGGCGTTGCTGAATGTTGTTGAAAAGAAAGCAATGTCGAATTGATTGTTGAGCGTTATGGAAAAAGATTTGCTGAAAAGGCATGCCACGTTTTTCGCGATATTGTTCTTGTCTCTCGTAGCGCTAGGGTTTACAGTGCTCGTGTTTTTCCAGAGCCCGTCGCTTGTTACTCAACTGCTTGCAGCCAGCCTCGTGCTGTTAACGCTCGTGTCGCTTTATTTTAACACTCTGGGCGCTTACTATTTTTTGAAGGCGTACAACTTGAAGGTGAAGCCGTCTGAATTGAAGAGTTTTCCAAGCGTTGCGCTTGCTGTCGCGAGTTTTAATGAAGAGCCTGAAATGGTGAAGAAGACGCTTGAAAGCTTGAAGGGAATGGATTACCCGAAGGACAAGCTCGGGTTTTACTTGGTGGATGACTCGACGGACAAGGAAGTAGTAAGGGAATTGTCTGCTTACTGCAGGAGCAACGGGTGGGATTACGTTCACCGCGAGAACCGCAAGGACTTCAAGGGAGGCGCGTTGAACGAGTTTGTGAATGGCATGAAGGAAGAGTTTCTCGCTGTTTTCGACGCTGACGAGCAGTTGGTGGACGCGTCGTTCCTCAAGGAAACGCTCGGGTATTTCGGCGAGGATGAAAAATTGGCTTACGTTCAAACGATTAAAAAGTTTGCTGAAGGCTCTGGGTTTGCGAACGCTATAGACGTTTCTTACTCGTTTTTCTTCAACTTCGTCCAGCCTGTGAGGAGCGCCGCGGGGTTTTCAATGTTCTGCGGGAGCTGTGGAGTGCTGCGCGCGTCTGTGCTCAGGAAACTCGGAGGGTTTCCTGCGTCGGTTACTGAAGACGTTGCGTACTCGCTGTTGGCTGACGCTTCGGGGTATAATGGAGTGTACGTTCCGAAAGTGTACGCGCTTGGAAAGCCTATTGAAAGCTTTACTGCTTTCGGAGCGCAGCAGTGGAGGTATAACTTCGGCAACACGAAATTGTTTTACCAGTACGTTCAAATGCTTGCAGGCATTCCGCTCAAGAAGCACGTTCATTATATAGCGCACATTTTCGGGCTTCACTACCTCTCGGTAATACTTATTTTGTTCGGGTTGATTACTTTGTTTATAACGTTCAGCGAGTACAGGATCGCTACGCAGGCACTTGCGAACGCGCTCGCGCCCCAGCTTTCTTTGAAAGTGCAAGTGGAAACCGCCACGATAGTGTCTATTCTCGCGACTTTTCTTTCAGCGCTCATTATAAGCAAAGTGTACTTCAACTCGTTCAAGCACGGGTTTATCATTTACTTCATGAATTTCGGCATTGCGTTCGTGAGGGCGCGTGCTGCGGTTTCGGCGTTGCTGCACGAGCATGCGAGCTTTAAAGTGCTGAAGAAACAAGCTGGAAGAAAGTACGGAGTGCTTGAAGCGCTGCGCGTGAGCGTTGTTGAAACAAGCTTTGCAGCGTTATTCTTGTGCGTTGGAGTGCTCGCGTTCGCGAAAGCAGACATTGCAGCAGCATTCTGGCTCACGTGGTACGGAGTATTGTTCTCGACGAGTTTCGTGTTCACCTACAAGTGCGGGTGAAAGGAAAAGAAGAAGCGAAAACAATAGGCAAAAAATAATACGCGAGAAAAAAGAAAAAAAAATATTTGCATATTCTTCTGTTACTGTTGTTTGGTTTAT
Source organism: Microcaldota archaeon (assembly GCA_016212395.1). Classification (GTDB taxonomy): domain Archaea; phylum Micrarchaeota; class Micrarchaeia; order Burarchaeales; family JACRGF01; genus JACRGF01. Next base: position 90,518 of record JACRGF010000009.1, on the reverse strand, counting down.
TTTTTTACGAACACGCTGAACGCGCTGTTGTCGTACACTTTATCTCCTGGAGCTGAACGGTTTTTTCCGTACATGTTGTCCATCACCCACACGCTCACGTTGTATTGTTCGGATTTGGTGAAGTTGGCGTTCCAGTATGCTTCTGCTTCTGCAGCGTACTTTGCTTCGTCCGCGTATTCAACGTACAAGTCTGCGAGAACTCTGCGCTTTCCGTAATAGGCTTCGTTGTGGCCGAACAACGGGTTTGTTACAACTATAGAGTCGCTTGAAGTGTAGCGTTCAACGTACTTGAACGGAGAGATGCAGACTGGGAGCGCAGTGCTCCACGTGCACCAGTCTTTTCCTCCAGGAAATACTGCTGGGAACAATAGCATGTTGGCAAGCGGGAATAGCAACAGCAACGCGAGGAAGCGCTTGTGCTTCAGCTCGCTTGAAAAAACAAGGGGAATGAACGCAGCGAGGATTACTCCAAGCAGCAGGTTTGCCCTGAAGCTAATGAAAATGTTGGCGAGCGAGAGGAAGAGCACGAGCCACGCGACAGGCTTTCTCCACGCGAGTGCGAACGCGAGCGCTGCAAGCGGGAGGAGCAAGCCCCACTCGCTCGCAAAGCCCTGCAAGCCGTAGTTGAGCAGGTAGCCCCACTGGGAAGGAACTATTTCGTAAGGCAAGCCTGCGCGGGAAAATATTGGAGCATAGAAGAGAAGGGAGAGAAGCACGCCGGCAATCGCGAGCGCGATTCCTTTCAACACCCACTCGCGCTTTACTTCAAGCTTGTTTGAAGCATACAAATAGAAAGGAAGCAACGCGAGCACTGACGGGTGAGTTGCAAAAGATAGAGTGAATAACGCGATTGAGAAAACAAAGCTTGACTCGAAGAATACGAGTGCAGTGTTGAACAAAGCGTAAGCGAGAACGTGAAGCGTAACGCCAGTGAGAGTAGTCAACACGAAAGTAGTGGCGAGCATCACAAACCACGCGATAACGCGGGAGCGCGCGTTGAATTTTTTGAACAACAGCCAAGTTGAAATGCCCCACCAGAAGACAGCGAGCGCGTGCAGAGGAAGCCTTAACTGCTCGAAAGTTTGCGAGCCGAACAACTCGCTGAAGGAAGCAGCCCACTCGAAAAACGCTGGAGGGTAAGTGAACTGCCTGCCCAAATAGCTTAAACTGTCGTAGTAGAGCGTCGTGCCTTTTGAAAGCGTTTCTTCAACGTGCCGGTAGTAATAAGAGCCCCAAATGTTCGCGTCGCTCACGAAAAAATTGAGCGCGAGAACGTACAAAACAAGGAAGACGCTCAGCGAAACTCCGAGAAGAACAAAATCATGCGTCTGTTTCGGCTTTGGAATTGAATGTTTTTTTCTCGCATTAAGGAGATAGAGCAAGAGGCAAATGAGGATGATTGGAACTATGAAGCCAACTCCAAGCGAGTGAGCGTGAAAAAATGCTATGAAAGAAGCTGAAACAGCGCCGAGAAATGAAAGGAATAACTCGCTCATTGAATTAGAGTTGAAGAGCAAAAACGCGATTGAAAGCGCGAGTATGAGCACTGCCAAAAACGAAAAATCGTATTGCCTTGGAGTAACAGGCGCTGGAGGATTGGAGAGAATGGATTTGCTTGCTGAAGAGAGTGAAAAGTTGAGGGAAAGGCTTCCGCAAGAAAGGATTGCTTGTTCGCTGCATGAGAAAGCGTCAAGCGCGTTTGTTCCTTTCGAGAGCGAAACTGGAGTGCCGCAGAAAACGCACGAGAGTAAAGCAGAGGAGTAAACGTTTGCAGTGTTGTTGCTTGAGGGGAGAAGATAGATTTCCGTGGATGGTTGTTGTTCGAAGAAAGCAAGAGGCATGCTTGACAGTAAAAAAACGTATGCGATGAAGCTTGCAACGAGCAGCAAAGAAAGCTTGCGGAACAAACTCATGGAGGCACTTCCTTTCAAGAAAATTGGTGTTGAAATAATAGCAAATAAGCCAGATACCCGAACATTTCGTGCTTATTTGCTAGCAGTAAATCGCACGTTGTAAATTCAAAAATATATGCGATTTACTATAAACTTATAACCATTGCAATTTCAATAAAAGAATGCAGGAGGGGTTGACGTTGTATTGCAAAATTCACGAAAGCAAGAAAGAAAGAGTGCTTGCGTTGTGCGATGCGGAACTGCTTGGAAAAATACTGCGCGAAGGAGAAGCAACTCTGGACTTGCAGAGTTTCCGCTCGTTTTATGAAGGAGAGAAAGTGAATGCAAGCAGGGCGGAAAAGGAATTGAAAAACTGCACGAGCGCTAATCTAGTTGGAAAAAAATCTGTCGCAACTGCAGTGAAAGCAAAAATAATTGCAGGACAAGAAAACGTTAAAACAATCCAAGGAATTCCGCACTTGCAAATTTACAGGATAAGAGAATGAATGAACAAAAAACGCAAAACTGAAAACTCAAAACTGTAAACTGCGCTAAGGGTATTCAGCCCAGCTTGTTTTTGTTTCGAAAACTCGCACGAGCAATGTTTTTCCTGATGGCATGCGGGTTTTGGAGTGGATGAACTTAGCCAACTCTTCAGCAGTCACTGTTTTTGCTGGGAGAAAGAATACGTCTTCGAGTGGGAACGAGTAAAACTTTTCGTTTACGCGCGCTTCCACTGACTGCTGTTTTCCTGTTTTTGTTTTCGTTGTTTTAATGTCGCTGGAGTTTGCAGGCAGCAGGATTTTGTGGTCGAGCTGCTCGGTGGTTTTGTTGAGCTGCTTCTTTAGTTCGATGAAGTCGAACACTACTCCTTCAGCATCCTGTTTTCCTTCGATTTCGCATTCTACTGCATAGTTGTGGCCGTGAAGCCTCTCGCATTTTCCACTTAGGACTACAAAGTGGGCTGAAGAAAATCCTTTTCCACGCACGCATGACTTCAAAACAACACCCCGAACAAAAACCCGAAACTTCAAAACTCCAAAACTCAAAACCCGTAAACAAACCAACCAAAACCACTGCATCAAAACAATTCAAAACAACCGCAAAACCAATCAAAACAACTCAAAACAAAACTCCGAAACTTCTAAACCCCAAAACCATCCAAACAAAACAGTGTTATCTTATTCCGTCAATCAAGTCGTCCAAGCCAACGTCGCTCGAATGCTTTTCTTTCCGCGACTCAGCGTATTCTAGTGAAAGCTCGTTTTTGTCTGCTTCGTTGCGGAGTTCTCCGAGCGTGATCGTTTTTTCTGCGAACGCGTTGTGCGAGTGCACGCTTTCGAAATTCGTCTGGCGCGCGGTGATGATGGAGTCGTCCGGCAGGTAATCGAATTTTTTCAGGACGCGCTCGAGCATCCTGCGCACGCAGTCTTCGACGAAGACGGGGTTGGCGTGCGCGTCTAAAACGATTTTTTGTTCGTCAGGGCGCTTTAAAATTTCGTACACGCTCGAGCTCATGCTTTCTTCAACAACGTCAATCAAGTCGTCCGCGTCAACGCGCTCGCCTTCGCTTGTTTCAATTGCAAGCATTCCAAGCGAACGCTGGTTGTGCGCGGCAAGCGGGACGATTTCGAGAATAGAGTCTGCCTGTTTTTCAGTGAAGCCTTGCTTCGACAGTTTTTTTCTGGCGTACTCGCGGGAGAGTTCCATGCTGCACGGGCAGACTGTAATGCCGTGAGCCTGCGCGCCTATTGACTTGCGGACTGAAATTCTTCCGCTTGAATCACGGGAAGCGACTGCGCTTGCGAGAAGAACGTAATTTTCTTGCACTGGAGTGTTCGTGGATGGAGTGGATTTTACTTTCACGTGCTGGGCAGTCATACGCACTTCAGCGCGTGAAGCGTGCTCGTGTTTTTCAAGCAATCCGCGCACTGCGATAGAGCACAGTATTTCAGTGTCGTCTGCCTTCAAGTCTATCGCGCGTTCTATAGCCTCGTTGATTACTTCGTTGTGCCTGCTCAAGTGGCTGCCTTTGCGTTCAGAATCCAAGTCCACGAACGCGTCGAACACCGCGTGGAGTACAGTGCGTTCGCCTGACTCGCTTTCCTGGATGACGCGCTTGCTTATGCCTGTGACTCCAACGCGGCTCAAGCTCACCTTAAAGCCTGGAACAGACTCGTGCACGTCAAACAACTCGGATTCTTCCATGCCCACCAACAATAAAAGTTTTCGCGCGAAAAAGGTTAAATATGCGCGTGAAAGCCTGCGGGATAGACCCTGGAACGAAAACTTGGGCGATAGCAACAACAACAGACGGAAAACTCGACGGTTACGCCGAGATTGACACGAAAGAAGCAGTGGAAAGCCCGCGAAAAATAATTGATGCAGTAAATTCTTTTGGCGAGTTCGATGCAATCGCAGCGCCTTCAGGCTACGGGTTGCCTTTGAAAAAAACAAGCGAGTTGAACGAGCAGGACTTTGAATTGCTGTTGTTGAAGAAAAACGAGAGGAAAGCAATCGTTGGATTGGAGCGCGTTCTGCGCGAAATGAAAGCAAGTGGAATGAACGCGTTCGTGCTTCCGGGAGTGAAGCACTTGCAGACTGTCCCGGACTACAGGAAGATAAACAAGATTGATTTGGGCACTCCGGACAAAGTATGCGCGTGCGCCGCGGCAATAGAAGATTACTGCGTGAAAGAGAAGAGGGAGTATGCTGAAGCTTCTTTCCTGTTCGCTGAAATCGGGAGCGCGTTCAACGCTTTTCTCGCTGTTGACTGTGGAAAAATCGTGGATGGGATTGGCGGGAGCTGCGCGAGCATGGGAAAAAAAGCGAGAGGCAGAGTTGATGCGGAGTTGGCGTATTTGATGCAAGAAAAGGCAAATGTTTTCAGCGGTGGCTTGGAGGATGCTGAAAAAAAATGTGAGGGAGCACGTGAAGCGTTTCTGGAAGGGATTTCAAAGGACTTGAACGCGTTGAGGGTGAGCTTGGACTGCAGGCGAGTGGTTTTGAGCGGGAGAAACGCTGGCGAGTTGAAAAAAGAGTTGGAGTTGCGCGGAAGCGAGTTTGAATTTGAGGAGTTGAAGCTTGAGAAAAAAAATGTCAAGGCTGCTGCAGTAGGCGCAGCACTCGTTGCGGACGGGTTGGCTGGCGGGAGAATGCAGGCGCTTGTTGGAAATATGAAGCTGAAGGAAAGCAGGGGAAGTGTTTTAGAGTTTATTTGCTGAATTTGTTTTAGTAGCGTTAGGAGTTGGTGAGAATGAGCGAAGTGAAAAAACACGTGCATGCACAGCACGCGCAAACAAAACAGCGTGAAGATGCTGTTCAGAAAACTGAAAAGCAAGAGCAAGGTTTTCCGAAGATATACGTGTATTTTGGATTGATGCTTGTTGCGCTCGTGGCAGTCGCGGGAATAGTTTTGTTCATGGACTCGCAAAAGCCAACTCCGCCAGTGGTTGTTGAGAATGTTGCGAAGTACGGGGATGGAGTGTTGTTTGATTACGTTGCAAGGGATGCTGGGGGGAAAGTGATAGACACGAGCATAAAGCAAGTAGCTGTTGACGCTGGAGTGTTTGTTGAAGGCAAGACGTATGTTCCAGCGCAGGCGATGCTTCAGCTTGATGCGAGCGGGCTCGTGAAAGGCGTTGAAAAAGCGTTAGTTGGAATGCGTGAAGGCGAGGAGAAGAACGTTACGCTTTCTCCAGGGGAAGCGTACGGGGAGTGGAAAGGCACGCGCCTTGTTACGATACCGCGCGAATCAACTATTTCGCGCGTTCAAACTTACGAAGTGAGCACGCTTGTTGAAATGGCTGGAATTCCGGAGAGTGGCATGATTGAAGGCGCGAACGTAACGCTTAGCGGGTGGCAGGCAACAGTGCTTGAGAAAACGAATTCAAGCGTGAAAATAAAAAACAATCCCGAGCTTGGCCAGAATTTTTCAATACCGTCAGCGGCAATGGGCGTGAAAATATCGTACGGGGATTACGTGAGCGACGAGAAATTGTTCGTGACGCCATTAGCCGGGACGATTACTGAAGTGAGCGAGAACGAGATGAAGTACAGGCTGGAAGCGCTTGAAGCGACAAGGTACTACAAGCAGGACGCGAACGGAGTAATTGTAGAGGCGAGGCTGTACTCGTCGAATGAGACGAGCATAGTGCTTGATTATAATCACCCGCTCGCGGGAAAAACGCTTGCGTACCAGCTGAAAATAGTAAAAATTACGTCTGGATAGGAAGAAACTACTGCAAGCGCAGGACGAGTTCGTTCAACGGCTCGCTGAACCACGCGTAAAACGCGAGGAACGCGAGCGCCACAGCCAAAACTATTACCACGAGCTGTATTGCGAAAGCCTTCTTGTGGCTGAAATTGTTGTTAATGCGCACTGAATAGGAAGTGAGGTAAACGAGGAAAGGCACGAACAACAGCAAAGTGAGGACGAACAGGTAATAGCTTGCAGTGGAAGCGATTGGGGTTACGAATCCTTCGTGAAAAAAAGCGATGAGGAAATAGACTATAAAGCCGAAGTAGTAAAAGTAGCACCAGTGCGCGAACGCTTGCTTGAAAGACTGCCTGCCTCCGAGAAAGCGGGCGAGCGAAAAAGAAGAAACAAGCGAGAACAGCCACACGCCGAAGTAAACAGGGTATTTGAAGAAGACTACGAGCAGGCTCGCGTAAACAATCGGGGAAATTGATTTTAGAAAACCAGCGTACTTATCAAAGCCGGTCAAGCCGCAGAAGAACACGAGCGCGCCGAAACTAACTAGAAACACGAAGAAGAAAAGCAGTTGAATGAGGACAGCAAAGGAAAGCTTCTTGAAAGCCTCGAAAAAATCAGCTTCTCGCCTCAAGCGCGCAAGCGTTGAATCTAAATCAAAGAGAATGCCGTGAAACTCCTTTAACGCACGCGCGAAACCTTCAAACACAAGGAACACGAACGCAAGCAAAAAATATTAATCTGTTTTATTCCGCGTTTTTGACTACGGACAGCACTCGCAAAAAAACGCGCGCGCAAACACTCGCTCATTCTGCATTCCGCACTACGAACAAAACGCGCTGGAGCACAGTAACACACGAAAGCAATGCAGCAGCAACTATTGCGTACGTTAAATATTCAGGCTGGTAGAACCACGCGGCCATTCCTGCGAAAACCAGAATTAGGCGTTCCGGCCGCTCGAGCAACCCGCCCATTTTCTTCAGTTTTTTCTCGTCAGTGAGCGCCTTGCGGTGGTCAGCGTAAGCGCGCGCGTAGGAAGTGAAAACCGTTCCTGCAAACAACAGCAACGCAAGCCAGGCATAGCTTGGAATATTATAGTAATCAGAGACGAAGCCTGAGAACATCAGCCCGAACAACAACAATGCTTCGACAATCCTGTCCACTATTCCGTCCAAGTAAGCGCCCAAGCTCGAGACAGCGCCGGTAACGCGCGCGACGCCTCCGTCAATGCCGTCAATGAGAGTGGAAAACGCGAATAAAACAATGGCTGCAGCCATTTGCTTTTCAAAAAGAAAATAAAAACCGATAATCGCAGGAAGGATGGACAATACAGTCCACTGGTTGGGAGTAAGCGGAATTCTCGAGAAAAGCATTCCTATTCGTATTGAAATGCTTTCAGCAAAATCAGAAAAATTTGTTTTCAACATTCACGACCACCCAATCGAAACAACGCAAAACAACTGCACAATCAAAGAATCGAAACAAGCCAAAACAACTCGAAACTACTCAAAACTATCGACAATGCAAAGCGTTGTCGAGCAGTCGACTCAACTGCAAAACCATTCTTATTTTTCTCTCGTGCCAGTAATGAATTCTTCAAGCTGCCTGCGCGCTTCTACATCAGTAAATTGAATAGGCGGGTGCTTGAACAAGTAGCTTGAAGCGGAAGTGAGCGCGCCTCCGATTTTCCTGTCGAGCGCGAGCTTGCAGCACCTTACCGCGTCAACAACTATTCCAGCGGAATTCGGCGAGTCCTCCACGTCGAGCCTGCAGTCCAAAACAATCGGCACGTCTCCGAACTTTCTGCCTTCAACGCGCACGAAAGCAACCTTCTTGTCCTTCATCCAAGGCACGTAATCACTTGGCCCGATGGTGATGTTGTCGTCGCTCAAGCGCACTGGGAACTGGCTTTGCACAGCTTCTGTCTTTGAAATCTTTTTTGAAATCAAGCGCGAACGCTCAAGCATATTAGCGAAATCAGTGTTTCCGCCAACGTTCAGCTGGTAAGTGCGCTCTACTTTCACCCCGCGCTCGAGAAACAAGCGCGCGAGAACGCGGTGCAGGATAGTCGCGCCAACCTGGGACTTGATGTCGTCGCCAATCACAGGCAGTTTTCTCTCCTCGAATTTGCTTGACCATTCTTTCTCGCTCGCGATGAACACGGGCATGCAGTTCACTAAGCCGCAGCCGGCGTCAAGCGCAGCACGCGCGTAAAACCTCGCAGCCTGCTCGCTGCCAACAGGCATGTAATTAACAAGCACTTCAGCGCCAGAGTCCTCAAGCTCTTTCTTCACGTCGCAAGGCTTCTGGCCAGCGTCAACAAGAAACATGTGCTTCGTAGTCTCTGCAACCCCGTCAAGCACAGGGCCTTTCTTCACTTCAACGCCAAGCTTTGGAACGCTTGAAAACTTGATAGTGCAATTGGGAGGAGAAAAAATAGCTTCGCTCACGTCCGTGCCGACCTTGCGCTTGTCAATGTCAAAAGCAGCGACAACCTTGATGTCGCTCAACAGATAGCCGCCGATGGAATTGTGCATCAATCCGGGAATCAATTCGTCCGTAGCCTTCACGTTTTTGTAGTAAGTCAAGCCCTGGACGAGCGAGCTCGAGCAATTCCCAACACCAGCAATAGCGATTTTTATTTTACCCATGTTCTCACTCTTTTACAGTCGAAAACTGTTTTACAGTTGTAAAATATTTTATAGACAAAAAACTATTTAAATCCCGCGCAAACAATAGGAAAAGCATGGCTGAAGAGAAGACGAGCCCCGTGAGAAGGCTGGAACGGACGCTTACTCAAGGAAACTTGTGGCTCTACGTGTTGAGCCTGCTGAAGAAGAACAACGAGTATGCTTACACCATGCAGGACAAGATAGAGAAAAAGTTCGGGTGGAAGCCGGGATTGATTTTGAATTACGTGGTGCTCTACAGGCTGGAAAATGAAAGGCTGATCACGTCGAAATTCGAGGGAAGGAGAAAATACTACGCGCTTACTGGAAAAGGAAGGAAGACTTTGAAGGAAGGAAAAAAATTGATAGCTCAAACCGGAAAGAAGCTATAAACTACTGCATTTTACAGCAATCTTTTCGCATTCCGAATTCGGAGCTATCCGTTGAATTGTTTCCAGATTGTTTTTTATTATGGCGCGCAGGAGCGCGTCGTCTTCCAACCTCAAGCCGAGCTTGCTTGCCTTCACCACGCACTCGAACGCGAGGGAAGGAGCACGCGAGAACAAAAAGAATTTTCCTTCTGCTTTCACAACAGAGCAAACAACAATGCTTCTGCCTGCATTTGCCTTGTCTTCTTTTATTTTTTCTGCTTTCAAAACAAGGAAGCCTGTTGAATTTACTTTCTTCGCTTTTTTCGCTTTCTCGCTCCAAATGAAGTCGTGGAAAGAGGAAACGTTTTCTTCACTTAGCTCTAGAGAGTGGAGAACGCATTTTTTCGTTCGCTGAATGTTTTCGTAAGTGCGCGTGTTGCGGTAAGGCCGGAGGGTTATTGCCTTCAAGCCTGTTGAGAGAAAGCCCATTGGCGCGTTGTTCTGCGAGCAGTCTTTGCTTTCAGTTGAAGCTATTCCTTCGTAAACCCAGTTTTTTTTGAAGCCCATAGCACGCAAGTTCATTTTCATTCACCTTTTTTCTTCCGCACGAATTCCACTATTTTGTTCTTTTTTTCAATTGCCTGTTGCGTTGCCTGCTTAACGCGCTCAAGCAACTCGTTAAAGTTTTTCGGAGTGCTCTCTCCGACGAGTTTTTTTATCTTCGTGTAAGCGCTCTCGCGGAACAAAGGCGTGAACGGTTCTTCCTTCTTGTTTTTCACGAGCACGCATTCTCTGCCTTCAACTCTTCCAATAATTTCAACTTGCACGCCAGCGCGCCTTATCTCGCGCATCGCTTTTTCAGGATGTTTGGTGAACACGAGGAGCGAGTCAAGCGAAACTCCGAGCGGGTCTATCTTCTGCGTTTCAAGCAACGCGAGCACGCGCGGGTTTACGAGAGAAATTATTTTTTCGCACTCGAGCTTCATTCCAACGTTAGCGCTTTTCGAGATTTCGTGCGCGTCCCCGCGGATTCCGCCGTTCGTAACATCAGCCATTGCGCTCACGCAGTCGAGAACGTTGAAAACAGCAGTGCACGCGCGGTAAAAGTCGACATTAAGCGTTTCCTTCACTACTTCGTGGTTGCCTGAAAAAATTGCTGCAGTGCAAATTGTCCCTCCGCCTGCACCGCGCGTCATTAAAATATAATCGCCTTGCTTTACGCGGCTGCGGGACGCTACGTTCGCTTCAAGCGTCATTCCAACAGCGCCTGCGCAGCTCACCATGCGGTCGCCTGCAACCATGTCGCCTCCAACGCGCAGAGTGCTTCCTGCAAGCACTGGAGCTCCGACAAGCTCGCTTACTGCGTTCACTCCAGCAGAAAAATCAAGCAGCTTTCCAACATCCCCGTCGTCAGCCAAGTGAACGTCGACAAACAAGCCGAGAGGCCTCCCGCCTTTTACTAGAACATCGCGCAACGCAGCTCGCGCAACATGAAAGCCTGCGAGGAAAGGCCACTCGCTCAGCCTGCTGTGCGTGCCGTCAACGCTCACTAGAATAACTTCCTTGTTCGCAAGCACAACTCCGCCCGCGTCATCCTGGTCTGAAGGGCCCAAGGCAGGCTTCAGCCCGCCAATGCGAGCGATTTCGCGGTGAACGAAAAAATCGCCTTGCCCCCTGCACCCGACGCCTATTTCACCCATTGAAACTCCTGCAAGCGGGATGCGCAAAACATCTGAAACTATTTCATCGCGAGCAGGAACACTTGATTTCTCCACTTCTTCTACAACTGCATTGGCAAAAGCAACAGCCTGCTTTTTTGAAAGATGAGGCTTCACTTCGAGAATAAGTTCAGACAAGTCGCTCGCTACTGCTGACGCTTTCCTTTTCCTCTTCAAGCCCCTGCGTGCAAAGCCTTCCAAATCCATTTGTTACACCAGTTTGACGAACGCGTTTAGTTCTTTTTGATTGCTTAAGTTGAAGATGTTTTTGTTATTTTTTTTCAGTTGTTCAACGAGTTTTATGCCTGCCTCATGCTTTTTCTTTTTTGCATTAAAGCCGGCAAACCCAACTGCTTTCGCGTTGAAGTGAAGCGCGAGAAAAACCGCCCTGTCGCCGTCTATGAAACCGCCGAAATTGTGGACAGCGCCTTTCGGTTCAACTTGAGTCGTTCCGACTATTTTTCCCTTCAACTTCGGCACGAATTCCTTCAATTGAGGGATATTGTCCCCATGCGCGTGCACTATGATGACTGCGCCTTTGCTGCTTGCTTTTGAAATAAATTCAAAATCACTGTCCAAGTCAGTGCATACGATGCGAGGGTTCAAACCTGCATTGAAAAGCGCATCCAGTATTCCGTCTGTTGCGATAACTATTGCTTTTCTTGCAACGCGCAAAAACTTTTCGTCGAGCAGGAGCAAGCGCGAGCTTTCGCCAGCAGCAAAAACAACAACGTTTTTTCCTTCAAGCGAATTTAATTCTTTTAAAACGTCTTGCTTCAGCAGGCTGTTCAAAACATCGCGAGCCTCTTCGTCCCTGTCGAAATGCAGCCCTAGCTGGGCAAGCTCTCTCTTTAGTTCAGCGTACAGTTTACGCCATTCTTCGTAATTCATTTCTGAAACCCCTTGAATAACTGCTCGTCTTGAACATAATTTTTTCCGAGCGCGAGGCATGTTTCTGCCTTCATCAACTCTCTTCCTAAGTACGCTTTGTGCGAGCCGCTCAAGCGCGAGCCGAGCTTTTCAACTATAGTGTTGCACAAGTCGCTCGCGTTGTTGCCAGTGAAAGCAATGCGCTCGCTTCCATCCTCATAAACTGCTTTCACAAAATCGCGCAAAACAAAAATTTTGAAATTGCCTTTATCGTACGCGATTGGCTTGCGTTGCGCCTTGAATTCTTTATTTGCCTTGAGCTCGACTTCCTCCTTTTTTCTTTTTTCTTTCAAAAACAGCAAGTCAGTGCCAATGTTTTTTGGAAATGTTTTCTTTTTCTTCGAGAGGAACATGAGGTTGGATGCTGATGCGAGTTCACGCACGCTTCCCTTTGCCTTGTTGGAATGCTCCGGGGTGAGGATGAACTCCATTCCAAGCTCGCTTGCGAACGCTGCCAAGAGCGCGTGCACTCCGGGCGAGTCTGCGTCAAGCAATTCGCTTACGTTGCCCACTCCGAACAGCATGGGAATTTGCGGATGCAATGCGCGGAAGTGGTAGTAAGCTGCAAGCGACTCGCTGAACCCGAAATTAATAGGCTCGAGAATAGGGTCTGCGACAATGTTTCGAAAGCCGCGTTCTGTAAAGTAATCGAACGTTTTTTCTAGCAGTTTTATTTTCTGAGAATAATTTTTCGGAGTCTTGTTGTTTTCGCGCGGAATTATCACTGCAGGCGTGCTTTTAATTGAGTTTACCAACTCTCGCGAGTCCCAGCTCAAGCTCAAAAGTAAATCCACTCCAGCGTCAACTCCTGCAACCAATTCCTTTTCTTCAAGCGAGTCAATGCTGAGCGGAAGCGAAACAGCAGAGCGTACTGCACCAGCGACTTCACTCACTTTCCTGCTGTTGTCTTCGCCTGCAACCATTCCCAAGTCAATGACGCACGCACCGCACGTGGAATAATAGCTTGCGCGCTTGGCAAGCTCGCGTTCCTTCATTTTTGGAGCGTCGACTATTTCAGCAATTATTTTAGCAGGGCCTCCGAACGGAATGCTTCCCAGCTTTTTTTCTTCAGCACGAGAGAGTTCGAGTTCGCGCGCTATGGATTTCTTTTTTTCTTCCTGCATCAAATCATCAGCAGGCAGGATTGCTGAAAGCTGCACTTCTGACTCGAGCGCTGCCTTCAAGTCAGCAATGTGAAGCGGGCCTTTGCGCACTGGAATGCCCACAGCATCTTCAACTTCCTTCACGTCCCCGCGCACGCTTCCTGGGACGACTACGAGCGCGATGCCGCGCAAGTCCGCGCGCTTCAACTCCACGATTATCTTCTTAATTGAGAGAAGCGCTGCCACCTGCTCGCTGCACACGAGAACCTTCAAGTAGGGAAGTTTTGGAACGAGCTTGGACGGCTCTTCAACCGTAACAACTAACACTTTCTCTCCTTTCTTCAAATTCAACTAAACCAATCCTCAACCAAACAAAAAAAATCAACAATTCAGCACTGCTCGAAACGCTACAAAACGGATTTAGGCCATTCAAAGCAATTTCAAATTATTTCAACAATTCTTTCAATTCTTTCGAGTGCTTCAGCACGATTATTCCCTGCTTTTTCAATTCCAGCGCGTTTTCCAAATCTATTTTCCTGCAGTGCACTCGCGCTGTTTTTCGCTTTGCCTTCGCGTCTTTCGAGTTGTAGGGAAGCGTTGTCTCAATGAATTCCTGCGCGTCTGTCGGAAGGACTGCGACGCGCGCGTCTGCTTTGAGCGCCTGCGCGACAACGTTCGAAACAAGGCTGTCTGCAATTCCGAAATTGATTTTCGCAACTGTATTCGCAGTTGCTGGAGCAACAATCACTAAATCGAATTTTTTGAGCATGAATTCTCCTGCAACTGGAAAGCTCGAGCCCATCGCGCTCTCGCGGAAAATGCTTGAGCTTATTTTTTCGACGTCTTCACGCAGGTTGTAAGCGCGCAGTACTTCTTCCCCGGCGCGCGAGAGGAAGACTGAAACGTTTTTCGTTCCCTCGAATTGTTTCACTGTTTCTTCCAGCAAGTGGCCTGAACCAGTAATGCACCAAGCGACATGCAATTCAAACACCTCCAGACACGCAGGAAAAAAACAATAATAATTTGTTAGTGCACATTTTAATTTATGAGCATTAAGCGAGTTTCAGTGAAAACTCCGAGCAGGCTGCACTTCGCGCTAGTGGACTTGAACGGTGAAAGCGGGCGCGTGGACGGTGGGGCTGGAGTCGCGCTCGAAAAGCCTAACGCGAAAATAACTTTGGAGAAAATAGAAGCAAGAGGAGAAAAGCAAGCAAATGAACAAACAACACGAACGAGCAAGAAACAAGCAGGCAACGAAAACGAAGTAATTGGAACGAATGAACAAAGAAGAAAGCAAATAGAACACGTTCTAAATTTTTTTAACGGGAATTTTCGCGTTGAAGTGGAAGAGGAAATTCCTTCGCACGTTGGACTGGGGAGCACTACTCAACTGTTGCTTGCAGTAGCGAAAGCGTGCGAAGAGTTGAATGGAGGAAAGAAAAGCATTAGAGAGCTTGCCTGCTTGGTGGGAAGAGGCGGGACGAGTGGAGTTGGAGTGAAGGCGTTCGAAAGCGGTGGCTTTATTGTTGATGCAGGGCACTCGTTTGGGAAGGGAAATGAGAAGGAAGCGTTTTTGCCTTCATCTGCTGCGAGCGCTCCGCCTCCTGAAATAGTTTTCCACTCTCAACTGCCGAAAGAGTGGCTGTTCGCGTGCGTGTTGCCTGGGAAAAGAGAAACAATGATTTATGGAGAGAAAGAAAAAAACATTTTCCAGGAAAAATGCCCTATTCCAAAAAGCGAAGTGGAGAAGACGAAGAAGATAGTGTATGAAGAATTAATTGAAAGCGTGCGCGAGAAGGACGCTGTTTCTTTTGGTGAATGCTTGAACGCGCTTCAGGAAAGCGGTTTCAAGAAAATTGAGTGGGAATACCAAAGCAAAGAAATGCAGGAAGCGTTTGAATTGTTGAAGAGAAAATGCTTGGGCGCGGGCTTGAGTTCGTTCGGGCCTTTAGTGTTCGGTTTTACTGACAAAAACAAAATTGCGAGAAAAATAAAAGAAGAGTTTGAAAATTGTTTTATAGCAAAAGCAAGCGGGAACGGGGCGGAAATTAAAGTAGGATGATGAGATTATTCTATGTACACTTGCTTCATTCCAATGAGCAGTGCGACGAATGCTGCAAGCCGGTACACGCACCCGAGCCACGTGAACACGTCGTCTGCTTGGAGCTTGAATACTGACCATGTTATTTCAGACATTATCAAGAGCGCTAGTCCGACGGAAAACCAGAACATTACTTCGTTTTTGCTTTCAGTGAAAACGCGTGCGAAGTAGACTGAAGTGAAGGCGAGGAAGAGGATTATCGCTTGCGATAAGTATGCCCTGAATGGAAGGTTTTCCTCGTTCGGCCCGAACACTGGGGGAAGCATGCTGCTGAAAAATATTATTGCTACAGTGAGCAGGACGAGGTAAGCGATTGCGAGCATCACGAAAGTTGCGAGCATGCGTTCCTTAGCGCGTTTTGAAACTCCGTCCTTGAAGAAAGCGCATGAGACGATGAGAATGCTTGCAACGAGTGTTGTGAGCAGGTAGTAGTGGCCTGCAATATTCAAGTCGTACGAGAAAAGCCCCAAGTATTTCAGCCCGTACGGAACTGTTGAAATGCCCATTAGGAGAAAGCCGATGCTTGAAAGCATTATCGTCTTGCTGTCCGTAATCCAGTATTTTTCAACAGCGTAGTAATAGAAAACGCCTATCGCGAGCAAGAGCGACGCGACTTGAAAAAGGAAAGTGAGGAAAGGAAACGATGCCGTGAAGTAAAAATGGCTTGATGCTAGAAAGTAGTTGAGGAACAGGGGAATGAAGAAGGCGAGAATAAAGCCTGTGACGGCGTTCTTGAACTCCATTTTGCATCAACCCGCTATAGCTTACTTCGCGAGCTTCACGTCGTCTGCAGTAACCGTCTTTCTGCCCGCGTGCTTTGCGAGCTTTACTGCTTTCACTGCAATGACTGAAGCAGCGTCTTCGAGAATCTGCGCGAGCGCGGAAGCCGCGTCTTCGCTCACTCTATCCGCTCCTGCTTTTCTAATCAAACGCTCAATGGGCGCGAGAGGCAACTCAGCCATGATAACAACCCCCAAATGCAAACCAAACACAACGAGTGTTACTACTGTCCGCTCACACATTTAAAAAACTAACGCTCGCAACGCAAGAAAACGGCAAAACGAGCAAAACAACGCTCTGAAACGAAAAAAAGGGGCACGGGAGAGCGATAAAACCCTTAAAAACGCGGAAAAAGCGTTTTCGGCGCTGAGAAAAATGGCGTTATGCGTGAAAAATAGACGAATGGCTGATGGCTTTTTGTTTTCTTATTGCGCGAAAGTGCTTTCGTTTAGTGTGCAGCGTTTTCGAGCGTGCGGGAATGCTTTTTTCTTTATTCAAGCCTGTGCGAGAGGTAGTAGATGTCTTTCGGCCTGCCTATGCCTTTTCGTTTTCGTGTTTTCGTGATTATGCCTGCGCGCGCCATGCGGTGCAGCCACTTGCGCGCGCTTGACTTGTCCACTTCAGTGGCGCGCGCTATTTCGCTTATTTCTTTCGGAGTGCGCAGGAGGGTGGAGAGTTCTTGCTTGAACCAGTCGAATTTTTCAGAAACGGTCTTCACGAGGAAAGCGTTTTTTTCTGGAAAAACCGCTTCTGCTGTTTTCGCGTCGTCGAGCGCGAGCAGGCGTTCAGTAATCGCGTTAACGATTTTGCCTCCGAACAATTTGAATTGAAGTTCTTTCACGAATGCTTCAGCGTTTTTCTTGCGGTGCTTGAACTCGCTCTCGTCTTCCTCGCGCACTCCGAAGCGCGCCCATTTCTCGAGAGTTTCAAGCTCGCGCAGGAACGTGGAAGTGTGCGTTTCCCCGCGCAGTTTTACAGTCAAGCGCTTTGAGTAAAGCCACTCGCTGTTCACGGCATTCAATTCCCCCTCGTCGAAGTCAGCGCATACTATCCTGCATTTTTTGCACGAGTTCTTCAATTCTTCCTCGGCGCACTCTGGAAAAACTAGCGTGGAGCGTGAGAGGCGGATGTGAGGGTATTTCTTGGAGTTGAAGGAAGGCTTTTTTTTCGACGAGCAAACGAAAAGGATTACTCGAACCATATAGGGATTTAAACCTGTTTATAATTAAAAGATATATGCAAAAGGAATCTGATGGAAGCAAGGGGAAAAAAAGAAAGTTTGTCGTGGTAGCCGGCTCGCTCATGAGCGGGCTCGGTAAAGGAATAGTCACTTCTTCTGTTGGAAAAATTCTCCAGAGCCACAACCTGAAAGTAGTTCCGTTGAAGTTCGACGGGTACTTGAACGTTGACTGCGGGACGATGAACCCTTACAGGCACGGTGAAGTGTTCGTGCTTGACGACGGGACAGAGTGCGACATGGACTTGGGCACTTACGAGCGTTTTCTCAATGTTAATTTGAACAAGTCAAACAGCCTGACTGGCGGGAAAATTTTCAGCTTGGTTATTGACAAGGAGCGCAAGGGAGGGTATTTGGGTTATGACGTGCAGTTCGTCCCGCATTTGACTAACGAGATTAAAAAGTGGGTGAAGGGAGTAGGCGACTCGTTTGACGCTGACGTGGTGATGGTTGAAGTCGGAGGCACTGTAGGCGATTTGGAGAACGGCTACTTCTTGGAGGCAATGAGGCAAATGTCGTTTGAAGAAGAAGTATTGTTCGTGCAGTTGACTTACGTTCCGACTCTTGAAGCGCTTGGAGAGCAGAAGACAAAGCCTACACAGCACGCGAACCGCCTGCTCGCAAGCCTCGGCATCAACCCGAAAGTAGTGATTTGCAGGGAAGTCGAACCGCTCTCGAAGGAAGCAAGAAAGAAAATCGCGTTGTACTGCAACGTTGACGAAGACGCGATTATAGACGACCCGGACACTGACACTATCTATGGAGTGCCTGAATTGTTTGAAAAGCAAAGGCTGTGCGCAACTATTCTCGAAAAACTCGGAGTGAAAACTAACGGGAGCGACTTGAAGGAATGGAACAAGCTCGTTCACAGCATTCGGCATCCTGGGGAAGTTGCAACAATAGGAATTACCGGGAAATACACGGCGTTGAAGGACGCGTACGTGAGCATCAAGGAAGCGCTCGTGCACGCAGGCGCGCACTGTGATGTTGGAGTGAAGATAAAGTGGGTTGAAACAACTGAAATAGAGGACGGGAAACTGCTTGTTTCAGCGCTCGACGAGTGCGACGGAATAATAGTTCCAGGCGGATTCGGCGCAAGGGGAAGCGAAGGGAAAATCAAGTGCATTAACTACGCGCGCAAGAACGGAATTCCGTTTCTCGGGTTGTGTTTTGGACTGCAAATGGCGGTAGTAGAATGGGCGCGCAACGAGTGCGGAATGACAGGCGCGAACTCTACTGAAATAGACGCGGACACGCACTACCCAGTGATAGACTTGCTGCCAGAGCAGAAGAGCGTGAAAGACAAGGGCGCGACGATGAGGCTCGGCGCTTACCCGTGCAAAATCAAGAAAGGAACGAAAACGTTTCAAGCGTACGGAAAAGAGGAAGTGAGCGAGAGGCACAGGCACAGGTTTGAAGTAAACCCTGAACTCGCTGGAAAACTCGAGGAAAAAGGGTTGGTATTGTCGGGAAAGTCTCCTGACGGGAAAATAGTTGAAATGATAGAATGGCCTGAAGGGTTCGGCATTGCAACGCAAGCCCACCCGGAGTTTAAGAGCAGGCTCGAAAAACCCGCGCCGTTATTCCAAGCATTCCTGCAAGCAGTGAAAGAAAAGAAGAAAAAGAAGTAGAAGTGAAGATTGGAATTATTTTATTCCATCTTTGTATTTTCAAGCAGGAGAAATCTTTAAACTTGTTGCCTGCCAACTGGAATAAGAGGTAACGAAAATGCCGAAAGAATGGGTTTTGAATAGTGCCAATATGCGTTGGGGTCTTAATAAGAAAAAGCAGGTTGGTGCAGTTGCAGAAGAAATTAGAAAATGTTCCCCGAGAAGCATCATCGAATGGGAAGACTACTATTACAAAAATGTTTATCCGAAATCGCATTTAGTAGAGCTTGGAAAGAAACTTTACATTAAGATTAGTGAAGTTATAAGAGCAGAAATAGATGAGATTTCAGAAGAAGATTGTATAAATTTTGTAATAAATCTTGTCATCAATAGGACGTATGATGGCTATACCTCTGAAAAAGAAACAGTATATGGTCAATTACAGGATATCCTTGGTGTTAAGATAGAACCAGCACCCGATGAATGGGATAGAGGGTATAATGTTGATTTCTTCATCAAAATAAATGAAAAATACGTTGGATTGCAAATAAAGCCTACAGGGTATGAGTATATCCCTCAAATAATAAATGAAAGAACTCAACAAAAAGAAACACACGACAAATTCGCAAAAAAATACGGTGGGAAGGTGTTTTATATTTTTTCCGTGAAAGATGAAAACACAGGTAGAAAAATTATCGCGAATAAAGAAGTTATTGATGAGATAAAGTCTGAAATAACGAGGTTATCTCAATAATAGTGTTCAGCCTCGAATAGCCCGTCTTCTATCTGAACAATCTCTTTTAATTTGGGTATTGCAATGTTAGTTTCTTGAGAAGTTACAACTGGGAAATTATAGGTTTTATTGAGGTATTTTTCTTCGCCTTCATTGATCCTCGTTTTGATAAAATCTTTATGTTTATTCAGCCTCTGCTCATTTCTTTCATTCGCAATATGTTTGATTTCTTTTATTCTCTCGTTTATTATACCGTTGAAGTTTTTATCAATCTCATAACCGACACTGTTTCGCGCAGAAGCAAGAGCTGCAAGAATTGTTGTTCCAGTTCCTAAATAAGGATCTAAGATAGTATCCCCTTGAACAGAAAACATACTAATCAGTCTATAGGCCAATTCAATAGGATAAGCAGCACTTCTTTCTCTTAATTGAGTATGATTTAATTTCTGAAAAACACCGTTTATATCCTTCCATTTATCAGAAAACCAAACATTTCGTTCTTCCCAAAAAAAAGCACTTTTTTGCCTGTTTGCTCGTTCTTCTTGCGTTTTGAATTCTCTTTTCTCGCCCTTTCTTAGAATTAGAATGTGCTCATGCTCTAAAGTTACATATGCTCCAACAGGCAACATTCCTGAACCCATGAATTTGTCAGGTTTGTTAGTTTCTTTAATCCATAACACTTCGGGTAGTGCATGAAAACCAAGACCTAAACAAAAACTAAGTACTCGTGCGTGATTGGTATGTATCTGAAATTTATTGTTCATACTTCTGGTGGCATCACCGATATTTATACACGCAATTCCACCTACTTTTAAAGTACGGTAAACCTCTCTCCAAACGTTATCTAATTCGGTATGCATCAACTCAAATGCTTTAATGCTATTTTCATCTTTGATAGCAACTTCAATTTCAGGATTTTGCCGCGAGAACATTTCGTCCCACATTTGTATCATGGGATAAGGGGGTGAGGTTACCATTAGGTCTATGCTTTCATTTTTAAGATGAGACATTCTTCGAGCATCGTCCAATATTATTTGATGTCTGGTCTTCATTCTTTAACCTCTTAAAAAAGCACACGTGATACTTCTGTTTGTACCAGATTATTTTTAAAGAGTTAGGCACGCTATTTTCAATTTGCGAAAGTCAGGTTTTAAATCTAATTAGACCTGCAGCCGAGCGCGTGAAGCTTTTCAGCAAAAATCTCTTCCAACCCCAGAACAGAGAGCTCTGCAAATCCAAGGCCGTACGCGTCTATCAGTTGCCTGCGCTCCGGCTTTTCAACCAGGTTTTCACGGAAGTTGAAGTCGAACCTGATTCTCTGCGCGTGAGCCAACGGGCCGACGTACTTTACCGCGGATTTGAGGCCGGCAGGCGTTTTCTCTTCCTCGGCTTTTTCGAAAATTACGCCATCGATTGTTTTATCCTCAAGCGCGTCCTTCAACAATTTCATGCATTCTGTTTTGCCAGCGTCCAGCGCGTTAAAATCCAAGTCCTCGGAAAACCTGGCTTCCTTGAAATAGATTTTCCTTATTGCAGTGCCTCCCTTGAAAACCACGTGTTCTGCCAAATTTGATTCGGCAATCACCTTCAAAGCAACTGATAGCGCAAGGTCTTTTTCCACTATTGCCTGCGGCACGCCCTCTTTTGCAGCGATTCTCCTCAACTCGCTTAGTGCACTAAGTACGCGTCGCATCCTGCCGGCGTTTCGAGCAATGCAGGGTTTGTTATGCCTGCGAGGAATATTTTGTAGTAGCCGATGTACGGGAGGCGGAGCATTACTTTTCCTATCACGCGTTCCTGCGCAACAGGAGAATTCGAGTCGCCTGTTGGCGTGACTACTTGCACGTCAAAGCCAGGGTTGTTGTCGCCTTTAATCAAGTAATAGTTTTTGCCTTCAACGTTTATTTTCACGAACACGCGGTGGATAATGTCCCCGCTGCGCGAGAACACGTCGGACGGAAGCGGAGTGTAAACTACTACATCGTTGCTCAAGTTTTCCTCGATTTTCTTTCCGAGAATAGTAACGCTTTTCGTGCACGCAACTGTTTGCTTCACTTTAGTTGAAGGGTTGAGGTTTTCGCACGAGCCGCACTCGAACTCCAGAGGGTAGTCGCCTTCGACTTTAGTGTTAGAGCGAGGGTCTATGAGGCAAGGCGAGTTGGCTGTTTCGTTCCTGCACACTCCGCACGCGAAATGCAGGGCGCCACTGTTAGTAATTTGCTTCCACTCGCTTTCAGTAACGTTCACTTCAGGCGCGTTGATGTTCCAGCCGTTTAAAACAACCATGTCTCCGCGTTCGAGGGAGGGAAGCATTGAGCATGAGAGAATTCCGTTGAGCGGAGCGCTCGTTTGAAGGAAATAGCTTGCAGCAAGCCATAATACTGCAGCAGCCAAAGCAGCGATTATTGTTTCCTTGAATTCCTTCTTCCAGCCGATTTTGTCTGCTGAAAAGAAAGACTCGATGATGAGGGTGAGCACGAACACGAGCGCTGAAGTGAAAATGAACACTTGCATTCTTGTGAGCATGAACAACGCGAACGTCGCAATCATTATAATGTAGGGAATCTTCAAGTCAACAATCTTTTTTGCAATGCGCCACTCTGCAGAATGAACGCGCTCTTTCTTCAACGCCATAAACACCACGTCAGAACGTTTCGACTTGTTTTGGCTTGTTCTGCAGTAGTTTCGCACCGCAAAACCGCATAGACAAAACCAATCAAAACTACTGCAAAACCACTATGTCAAAACCACTCAAAACCACAAAACCGCGAAACCTCAAAACTTCAAAACTACAAAACGTCTAAACCTCGAAACGCCTAAACTCCAAAACCCTAAACCTGAAATTCCGAAACCACAAAACTTCAAAACTCCAAAACTTTTTATCACATTCTTCCTTTTGACTCGCCTTTTACTATTCCCGAGGCGATAATGTGCGCGAGGCGCACTGGCTCTATTCCGCTCACGCGCAAAATTTTTTCAACTGTTTCCAAGTCAGCGCCAGCAAATTGAACGTGAAACTTATTAACTGCGACGGGCACGCCTGCCTTTTCGATGAGCGAGAGTGCTTTCGCATAGTCGCGAGAGTGCACTAGTGCTTTTTTTACTTTCTTCAAGTCAGGCTTTCTTCTCACTATGCTTATGACTGGAATTTCCAGCACTTCGCTTAGCTTGTTGATGTCAACGATGTTGAAGCCTGCGAGGGTAATGCTGTTGATGAGAATTGCGCGCAGGCCTTCCTTGAACCGCGAACGCTCCACTAGTTCTATCAGTTTTTCAGTTGAATCGCTTCCATCGCGCTCGACGCGAGTGGAAAGCACGCCTTCAACAATTCCAGCGCGCCACACTACACCCACTGTGAGAACGCGTTCGCTTGATTGCTTGTCGAAAGGCGAATCGTCTATTCCGAGAATGCGAGCGCCTTGCTTCATGAAAGAAAAAATTAGCGCGAAAAAGTATTATTTGCTTGTTTTTGCGAGTTTTCTCGTTCTGCTTTTTCGCTTCTTGCTTTTCTTTTTTTATTTTTTCTTTTCTTTCTTCAGCGCTGTTTCGAATTCTTTCAAGCGTTCCTGGAGCGTTGCGAGCGCGTTTTTCAGCGTTTCGCGGGCTTTCTTGCGCTTTGTTTTAATGATTAGCTTCGGGCTTCCCACTAGCGGGTGGTCTATCACGTACGCAGCGAACTCGACGTCGTCGCTTTCAAGCAGAATGTCTTTCAGAACATTAGGGAGGCTGTGTTCTTCTCCTTCCAAGAGCACTTCAACGTGCTTGTCTTCGTCAACCAAGAAATTCACTTTCATTCAAATCAACCCCAAGGCGTCTTGGGGGAAACCAAAGGTTTCCTCGAAACCCCTGGATTCATCCCCCTTCCTACGACGCGTTTTATCAAAACCATTCAAAACTTCTGAACCTCTGAACTTCTAAACTGACCTGTACCCAGGCGCAAGCTTTCTGTTTTCTTTGCTTCCGCAGTCAGGGCATTCAAGCATGCGTTCTTTTTTTTCAAGCGGGTGCCTGCAGTTTGAGCAGAATGCTTTGATTACGCCGAATTCCGGGGCTTTCGTGCTCAAGTGCGCTTCCTCGTTCTTTATTTCGTCCACTACTGCTTTCACGATGTCGCCGATTTTGATTTCGTCGCGCACGTTTTTCGCGTAACCGCTTTTTATTCTTGAAACGTGAAGCACGCAGTAGAACTGGTTGTTTACAGGCCTTACGCCGTTTTGCTCTATTCCCACTACGCGCAAGAGTGCGATTGGC
Source organism: Microcaldota archaeon (assembly GCA_016212395.1). Classification (GTDB taxonomy): domain Archaea; phylum Micrarchaeota; class Micrarchaeia; order Burarchaeales; family JACRGF01; genus JACRGF01. The sequence continues at coordinate 66,910 of JACRGF010000009.1, read as the reverse complement.
TCGAATATTTCGTCCACTCTGCCGAATACCACCATGCCGGGAGTGAGCATTGCCGGCTTTTTTACTGCTTTTATGCTCACGCGGTGGTCTGCGTCTATGCTCGTTTCGCCTGCGTGTGTCGCTAGAATGTCCACTCCTTCTACGAAAGTGTCTGTTCCTGCGAGGAATTCTTCTTCTGTTCCGAGGCTATTGCCGGGCAATACGACCAAAATTAACACCAATCCTGAAAAAACGAGGCTTTTACTTTCACTCGCTTTACTGTAGCCAACTCTTATAACTTAAACATATTTATATACGTATCAGTCAAATCAAATCGATTGGTATGAACAAAAGGAAAGTGCTCGTGCTTTGCATTGACCGTGACAACGACTTGCGCGAGAAAGCGAAAGTGAACGGGCCGATTATTGGAAGGGACGCGAACTTGGAGGCTGCGACAAAGCTCGCGCTAGCTGACCCTGAAGAGCCTGACGCGAACGCGATTTTTGAAGCAGTGAAAGAATTCGACGAGTTGAAGAAAAGCGAGCGCAATGCAGAAGTGCAGGTTGCAACGCTTACAGGCTCGCGGAAGCTCGGCTATACTGCGGACAAGGAAATAAGCAGGCAGTTGGACAAGATAATGTCTGAATTCCAGGCAGAATCATGCGTGTTCGTTTCAGACGGGTATGACGATGAAGAAGTATTGCCTATTGTCAATTCGCGCGTGAAAGTCGATTCGACTAAAATAGTGATAATGAAGCAGGCGAAGGAACTCGAGAAAACTTACTTCGTGCTTCTTGAAAAATTGAAAGAGCCTTACTACGCGCGCATTATTCTAGGCATTCCAGCGCTCGTTATTCTCGCGTTCGCGATTAGTGAAATGCTGGGCTTCGGCTGGAAGCCAGTAGTGTTCGTGATTGGCGCTTACTTGCTTTTGAAAGGCTTTGGTTTCGAGGAAGCGATTCTCTCGAAGCTGCTTGAATTCAAGTTTTCTGTTGAAAACATTAGTTTCGTCGTGTACCTGGCAGCGTTGCCACTCGTGCTCATTTCAGTGTGGCTCGGGTTCCAGGAGTATTCCACTGCTACAGCGCAAGCAATAGACTCTGTGAAAATAGTTGCTTATACTATCAGAAGCACGCTCATTCTTTTGCCGTGGGCTGCAGTGCTCGCCATTGCAGGAATGGCTGTTGATTCTTTAAGGGAAGGAAGAAAATTCGAGATAGCCAAGCACGGCTTGTACGTGGTGACAGTATTCCTCTTGTGGATTTTGCTCAAGACTGCGAGCGACTGGGTGGTTGCAGACGCTTACTTCATCGACTTCGTGAAAACAATAATGTTCAGCATCATCCTCGCGTTCGTAGCCATAGAAGCAACGAAGAGAATACGCGCAAGCATTGCTGCTGAAATGAAGCTTGAAAACAAGGAAGCGCTCAACGAGTTCGGAACGTACCTCGGAAAAATAGTGGGCATAGACAAGAAGAAAAGCATGCTATTCGTCCAAACCCCGCTCGGGCAAAAACTTTCCTACCAACTCGAGCAAATCGCGAGCATAGACGAAAAAGTAGTAGTGAAAAGATAAGCAAGCGACTGCAACAACACGCAAAAAAACAAGGCAAATTCTCGCGAGAAAAAAAAGATGTGCGACTTTCAACATGCTTTTGCTGGTTCTGTTTTTTTTTATTTTTTCTGCGCTGGATTGTTTTCAGTTTTTTTGAATGTTCAAATGCCTTTCATGTCTGCTATGAGCTTTTTCTTTTTCGGGTGGTTTTTCAGCACGTGCTCGAGCACGTCTACAATTGTTTTTGCTGGAATTATTTTGATTTTGTTTTTAGAGCGTTGTTCGAGGTACACGTCGTCTTTGTTTGCGTACGGGATTACTACTGAGAGAGCGCCTCCTTCTATTGCTGCTTCTATTTTCGCAGTAATGCCTCCGACTGGCAACACTTCGCCTCTTACGCTTAAACTGCCGGTCATGGCGATGGATTGGTCTACTGGGATGTCTTCCATTGCGCTTAACACTGCTACTGCAGTGCTTATGCTCGCGGAATCGCCTTCAACTCCCTCGTAAGTCTGGAGGAATTGGACGTGAATGTCGTACTGGGAAACGTCTTTGCCAATGTGCTTCTTGATGATTGCCGAGACGTTTTGAACTGCTTCCTTCGCAATTTTTCCTAGTTTTCCAGTAGCAACAAGCTTGCCTTCTGCTTTCGAGCTTGCAGGCGTTACCTCGGCGACGATTGGAAGCATGAGCCCGCTGTCGCCTTCCCCGAGAACAGCGAGGCCGTTTACTCTCCCGACTTCAAAGCCTTCAGTGACGAACACTTTGTAGTCTTTCTTTGTTGCAATAAACTGCTGGGCGAGCTGGTGTTCGAGCGTAGTCGCGACTTTCCGCGCGCGCTCGACATGCCCGGGCAGCACGAGTTCCGCTTTTTCTTCGCGCGCAATGTCTCCGGCAGCGCGTATCAAGCCTCCGAGCTCGCGGAGCTTGAGCGTCAGCTTGTTTTTCCTGCCTGCCTTGCGCTTTGCGTCTTCAATTATTTCTTCTACTGCCTCGCGCGAAAAGTGCGGAATCTTTCCGTCCTTTTTTACTTCCTGCGCGACGAACTGGATGAGCTTAAGCTGGTTTTCCTCGCTGTCAGGCATGGAGTCTTCAACGTACACTTCATACCCGTAACCGCGGATTCTGCTTCTCAACGCAGGATGCATTTTGGCAATGTCGCTGTAGTTGCCTGCAGCTACGAGCACGAAGTCGCACGGAACGGGTTCTGTGCGCACGAGAGCGCCGCTGCTCATTTCGCTTTGCCCGGTAATAGAGAATTTTTTCTCTTGCATTGCAGAAAGCAAGTCCTGCTGGCTTTTTGGAGTGAGCAGCGCGACTTCATCCAAGTAGAGAACGCCTTTGTTAGCGCGGTGCACAGCACCGCTCTCGACGCGCAAGTGAGCTGGAGTGCCTAATCCACCACTCTGTAACGGATCGTGGCGGACGTCCCCGAAAAGCGCGCCTGCTTTCGAGCCTGTCGCGTCCACGAACGGAGCGCTTTTCTTGCTCGTGTTGTCCACTATTAGTTTCGGCTCGCTGCCTGTTTCTCCGAACGAGCCCATTCTTTTTGAAATCGAGGAGGTGAACAGCCACGCTGCGCCCATTATGAGCAATCCGAGGATGAGCGCTGCGAAAATGTTTTCGCCTTTCCCGTCCGGAGCGCTCAGCGCTTGAAAAATGATGAATAGTATTAAAGGAATTAGAAGCAGGACCATCATTGAAGGCATTCCGCTTCCGCCTATCCTGCCGCGCATTTTCTCTTGCTGGACAGTGCGCCTTCCCAAGCCTGGAAGCTCGAATTCCTTCTCATCAAATTTTTCGCCTTTCACTTTCGCTTCCTTCGCGCGCAACGCTTTCCACTTCGCGTGCTCTGCCTGCCATTTCTTCGCTTCCTCCTTAGGGTAAGTCTTGACTACTTTCACGAGAGGAGTGTTCTCGTCATTCGGGTTTTGGTAGACGAGCACGTCCTCCAACTCTTCAACGCCCATGAGCTCCGCCATTCCCTGCGCGAGCATGGACTTTCCAGTGCCCGGCGAGCCGATTAGAAGAACGTTGCGCTTTTGCCTCGCTGCTTTCTTGATTATTTCAACGCCTTTCGTCTGGCCGATAATCTGGTCCACGAGCTTGTCAGGAACAGGAACGTCGGCAGTAGAACGCCATTCTTTTGAAATAGAAGCAACCATAACCAACACCACAAACGTTACTCTCTCGAAACACAAGAATAAATACTTATCACGCGCGTTGCAGGGCGAAAACAAGCAAAAGCGCAGTGCACGAAAAAAACAAAAGCAATCTCTCGCGCGAAAAAAAAAGCATTTTTGCTGTTTTTGCTTGTTTCGCGTATTGCTTGGCGAGCATGTTTTTAAGCGCTTACGCTCATTTTCTTGAACGCAACGCGCGGCGAGATTAAGTCGTAGAAACGCTCTTGCTTTTTTTCTATTCCGCTTATTTGCTCGAGGAGAGTGAACACGTTTCCTGAAATCATCGCGCCGAGCACTGGAGTTGAAAGCGCGCCGTTTTCTATTTCGTACCCGCAGTCCACTGAAACAGTAAAATCTCCTGTAGTAGTGTTTGCAGTGTGAGTTCCGAAAAAACTGGTTACGCACAAGCCGCGCTTGCACTCGCGCACTAAATCCCCAGAGCTTCCACTGTCGATTACGAGGTTGGAATGCCCTATTCCCGGAGCGCTGTCAAACCCTGCGCGAGCGCAGTTTCCTGGGCTTGCGTTCAACTCGCGCTTCAACTCTCCGGATGCAGCGAGAGTTTTAGAGTCGAACAAAAAGTTTTTCAGCACTCCTTTTTCAACCAGAGTTTTCCGCTTGCTCGCAATGCCTTCACCGTCGAACGAGCAAATGTCTAACGCCTGCGCGAGCGGGTCGTCGTGCAAGCTGAATTGCCTGCAAGCAATTTGTTTTCCTAACTTTCCGCACAAGAACGAACTGCCCCTGCGCACAGTGTTGCCGTTGAAAGAGGGAAAAAGCAACTCGGAAATGAAAGAGTAAACTGCTTGAACGTCGAAAATTATTTCGCGCGCTCCTGGCTTTGCTTTTACAGCCTTGCCCGCGTCTTTTGCTCGTGCGCCTGCCTGCGCTCCGATTTCGCGCACGTTCAAGTCGAGAAAGCAAGATCCCGCGCTCTCGTGGCCTGTTTTTCCATTCGACTCGGCTTCTGCTGAAGCGCTGAAGTCAGAGTATTGCTCGCTTGCGTGCAAGCCTGCGCAGTTCGCGATTTCCGCTTTGCTTGAGCTGAAGGAAACCCTGCATTCTATTGAATTCGCTTTTTCTTTCACGCTGTTAATGAGCTCGAGCAGCATTTTCTTTCCGTCTTCTTCGCTTAATGCGCTTACGCGCTTGTCGAAACAATTTGTTTTCACTGTTTTTTGTTTTTTCGGAAAATGGAAAGAGGTTTTTTCAGAGTAATCCGCGAGCGCGAGCGCGTTGCGCACTGCCTTCTCAGCATCCTGCTCGCGCGAGAAGAATGAAAAGCCCAAGCCTTTCTGCTTCAGCACGCGCACGCCAAAGCCTGTCTCCTCGTCGAACTCTTTAGAGTGGATTTTATCCTTCACGCTGGAGAAGGAAAAGCTTTTCCCGCTAGAGCGGAAAGCTTCAGCCTCGTCTGCTCCGAGCTTCAACGCAAGAGAAACAACTTGTTCAACGTCCAACATAAACACCTGCAGTAATTGTTATCGTTCGCTTGAATTTAAAAAAAGCACTCCTGCTTCGCGTTTCGAACACGAAAAACAAAAACAAACGCGGGATGTTTCACCCAAAAAATAATACTGCTGCTCCGACGATTATGAACAGCAATCCTGAAATTGTTTTTATCGTTCTCGCGTTCAAGTGCTTGAACAGTTTTTTTCCAACCACTACTGCGAGTATCGCGAGCAGGCTCATTGCCAGGGTTGCCGCGAGCATGACGAGGAGCGGGTTGTAGATTGTCGCGAACAGCATGTTTGCGAACTGCGTCTTGTCTCCCATTTCCATGAGGAACAGCATTGTGAATGCTGAAATGAAAACGTTGCGGTCGCTTTTCACTTCCTCTTCTTTTTCCTGCTTGTTTAGGAACAGCGTGTGCAGGCCTACGAGAATGAATAAAGCGCCTGCAGCGATTTTTATCACATTAGTTGGCAGTGCGAAGGAGAAGATGCTTCCGAGAACAACTGCTATTGCGTTTGCGAGCGCGAACGCAATGATTGCAGCAAGAATGACTGGCGCTTTCTTGTGGCATTTTGCTGAAAGCGCGAGCACTGCAAATTGGGTTTTGTCGCCTAATTCAGCTAAGCCGATTGCAAAGAAAGTGGAAAGAAAGTGGTCGAGCATTTTCTACCTGTTGTGCGAGCGTGTTTCCAGTGTGCAGAGGAATTAGTCGAGCATTTTTTCCTGTTGCACGAGAATTGATTTGCATTTTTACTTATTCCAAGTTGGTGTGGTGTTGTTTCATTTCGTCTTCGCTGAAGTTTTTCCTGCGCATGAGTTCTTCTATGATAATGTCGAGGAATAGCAGCGTGCTTAATTCGAAGAGCGTGCCGAGCGGGATGATGGGCTCGTGTTCTCCTGCAAGCTGGCGTTCAGTATAGTCGCCTCGCGCTTCGTCTTCAGGAAGCCTTCCTTTTATTCTGATTATTATATCCGCCATTTTCCCGCACGGAGAGTCTGGGAATGAGGTTATTGCAGAGATTTTCACTCCCTTGTCTTTCGCTGTCTTGAGCACGTTGATTATGCCGCTTGTTTTTCCGCTTCCGGTAATTGCAATGAGCAAATCGCCTTTGCGGATTGCAGGCGTTGTTGTTTCCCCTACTACGTGAACGTGCAGTCCCAAGTGCATTAAGCGCATTGCGAACGCGCGTGCTGCAAGCCCGCTCCTGCCTGCGCCGAGCATGAAGATATAGTTTGCTTCGCTGATTGCTTCAATGAACTGCTCGATGCTTTTGCGGTCTATTTCCCTGCACCGTTCTGAAAGCTTGTGCGCCAGCTTTTCCATTCGAATGTAAATAGTGTCCGCATTTTGTCCTAGTTGGTTTTCCCCGCTCACAATATCCCCTCTGCGCGCAGTTTTCCAGCAACGCTCACGCTTGAAACGCTTGACTGGATGCTGTCGCTTACAAAAACGCTTGCCCCAGCGTTAACTAATTTGTCTAGAGAGCTATTTAAGAATAACCCGTGAGTCGCGCAACACACTATTTTGGAAGCGCCTGCCTTCTTCAGCGTCTCCACTGCCTTCACCATCGTGTTGCCAGTGCTTATCATATCGTCGATGATTACAACGTTTTTCCCGCGCGCTTCAAAGCCAGCGTTCAACTCCACGATATCGCGGTAAACAGCTTCGCCTTTCTTGCTCGAGTTGTAGTCGCCCCGCTTTTTGTCCATCTTTTTTCCCCCGCTCATGTAGCTCGCGCCAACATCCGGAGAAGTGATTACAAGGTCTTGAGTTTTGGGGTTTTGAAGTTCTGTTTTCGCTTTAGCAATCAATTCTTTCGACATGCTCAAGTTTCGTATTTTCAAGCCAGAGTAAGAAAATTCGCCTTCCTTCTTCAAAAAGTGGCAGTCGAGCACGACGAGTTCGCTGCACCCGCATTCTTTCAACAGCCTGCAGATAGTTTCAGCGCTTACTGCCTCGCCGTCTTTCACGCGCTTGTCCTGGCGCGCGTAAGGAAGGTAGGGAACAACGCACGTTATTTTCTTCGCCTTCATGTCCCGCAGTTGGGAAACGATGATGAAAAGCTGTATTAACCCTTCATCTTGGTTCGGGTAGCACTTGTGGACTAGGGCAACGCTCTTGCCTTCAACTGGAATTGGAATGCGCACGTAGCTTTCTCCGTCGGGAAACTTGCGCGCTTCAAGCTCGACGCCGGGTATTTTCAAATCAAGGCAATTAGGGGAAACTAAAACTGCTTCGGCCATGAAAAACAATTAGAAAACGAAAAAATATTAATTAAACTTTTCAGCAGAAGTTCACGCACGCAAAAAATTAATTCTCGCCTTGCATGCTCGCGTCGTCGGACTTCTTGCGGGTTTTGCGTTTGGCTGGCTTGATTGATTTTTTAAGTGCACTGCCTGAAGAAGGAGTTTCTAGATTGATATTTTGCGTCTGAGTTGCTGTGCTTGTTTGTGTTGTTGCAGAGTTCGCGCTTGTTTGTTGTGTAGCAGTCGGGGTGCTGGGTGTAATTGTGTTGCTTCCAGTGTTCGTATTTATTTGTTGTGTTACTGCGGTTTGTGTTGCTGTTGCTTGCGTCGTGTTGGGCGTTGCTGTTTTCGCGCTTGCTTGCGTTGTTGTGCTTGAGGTAGTTGCGGTTGTTGTGTTTTGCTTCGTGACAGTGCCGTTGCTTGCTTGCGTTGCGTCGCTTCTTCTCTTCCAGTCTTTTTTTGTTTCGCAGTTCATGTCCAGGCAGAGCTTCCACGGCTTTTTTCCTTTGCGTATTACGAGCACGAATGGCGTCTTGCATTTTTCGCATGTTTCGCTTGTTGATTTTACGAGCGCGCCTTGCGGGAGAGGGTAGGAGTTTGAGCACTGGGGGTAGCCTCCGCACCCTACGAATTGCTTGCCTGCGCGCGAGCGCAGGATGCGCAAGTCGTTCTGGCATTTGTTGCATTTTCCGAGAAGGCTTGCGTTGTTCTCGCTTTGCTTGAGCGCGCCCAGGAGTTCTTTCCCGATTTCTTCTTCTTTAGACTTGAATTCGAGGAGGATTTTTCCAAGCACTTGCCTGCCTTCCTCGAGAACTTCTTCTTTCTTTAGCTTGCCGTCCTGAATTTCCTCCATTTCCGTTTCTATTTGCTTCGTGAGCTCTTCGTCGAGAATGAGCGGGCAGTGGTGTTCGAGCGCTCCGCATACTGTTTGCCCGAACTGCGTGACTGTAATGCTTTTGCCTTCAATGTAACCGCGTTTTTGGAGCGTTTCAATAATGCCGGAGCGCGTTGCCTTAGTGCCCAAGCCTTTGCGCTCGAGAGTTTCAACGATAGATGCAGGCGAATAGCGCGAGGGAGGCTTCGTCTGTTTTTCTTCGAGCTTGATTTTCTCTGCAGCGACTTTCTGGCCTTCAGCGAACGCTGGCAGAGTAACTTCTTCAAGCTTCAAGTAAGGCTCGTAGAACGCAATCCAGTTTTTCTCGACGGTGCGGGTTCCGCTCGCGTCAAACTTTTCTGTTCCGAGAAGTGCGACGACTTTCATGCTTTCGCGTTTCGCCCATTCTGCAAAGCACGCGAGAAACCTTTTTACTACCAAATCGTATAATTTGAGTTCGCGCTCGCCTAATCTAGAGACTATTCCAGTAGGGTAAATTGCAGGGTGCGCAGGATCAGTCTTCTTTCCTTCAAGAGGCTTGAACAGCTTGCGTTCTATCAAGTGTTTTGCAAACGCTGAATATTTTTCTTGTTTTGCGAGCGCAGTGATTATTTTCGGCAGGTTGAGTTTCTCGGGGAGTTTTTGGGATGAAGTGCGCGGGTAGCTGATCATTCCTGCTTCGTAAAGCGTTTGCGCGATTTCAAGCGTCTGCGCTGGAGTGAACCCGAACGCCTTGTACACCTCAACTTGCAATGACGTCAAGTCGAATGGAGGGAATGGAGGCTGGGTGAATTCTCTGCGCTCTACTTTTTCAACAGTGCCGTCTTTCTTCGTGCGCTTCTTCGCTTCCTCTGCATCCTCCAATTCAGTGAACCTTCCTTGCTCGTGCGTGAATTTCACTTCTGAAATGAGCGCTGACAAAACCCAGTAGGGCTCTGGCTTGAAGATTGCGATTTCGCGTTCGCGGCTAGTAAGAATTTCAAGCGCTGGGCCTTGCACTCTGCCGATGCTCATTACTTTGAAAATGCCTGCGCGTTTTATCGACTGCATGAGCGCCCTGCTTAAATTGATTCCGTAAAACCAGTCGAGGAAATGCCGTGTTTCCCCAGCCCAAATGTTGTTATAGTCTAGAGGGCCTGCTGTTTCGAATGCTTCAACCAAGTCGTCTGGAGCAAGAGTGGAGAACTTCATGCGCTTGCCTTCGGTGGAATTGCACGCGAAGCGGATGACGTTAAAGCCTATCAGGCTTCCTTCCAAGTCGTAGTCGCAAGCGCACACGAACGTGTCAGCCTTTTTCGCAAGCTTTGCAATATTAGAAACATAGTTTTTAGTGTACGCCGCGCCCTCGTCCACCTCGAAAGCAGGCGCCCACTCCACGTCGAATACAGGGTAGCCGCCTCCTTTCGCTGAAGATTTTAGGGAATAAACGTGGCCTACTGCAGGCGCGATTACAATGTCTTCTCCTCTGCGCTTCAGCTCGAAGTAGCTGACGCTGCCTAAACGCTTTTTTTCAAAGCCATCTTCTCCAAGCGCTTCCGCGAGCTTTTCAGCAACACGCGGCTTTTCGCAAATTATCAGCTGCATAGGATTGGGTGTTTAAGCGCGAAACGCATAAAACCCTGAGCCTCTCCGAACGCGCGCGCGCACGCGCACGCACGCGTAGAGAAAAAGAAAAAACAGGCAACTTCGCGAAACAACTCAACAACAGAAACAAAACCACGCAAACAAAACCGCAAAACTCAAAACCACATAAGCAAAACAAGTCGAAACAAATCAAAACCCCTAAACTGCAAAACTCCAAAACCAATCTAATGCGCATGAATAAAAATGAGAGATTGCAAATCGTAGTTCATGCAGCTTGAGTATTTGTCTGAAACGAGCGGGATTGGCGGGAGAATAAAAGAGAGGATAGATGATTTTGAGGTAGAGGAAGTAATGAAGGACGGCACTGTGTTGCGGATTGGGGAGAAAATAACGCGTGAAGTTGGAGAAAGCGAGTGCGGGAATGCTCGAGTTGAAGTGGTAGGGGAAACGACGAGCGGGAGCAGTGGAGAGAACGTTCAAGTTGCAGAGCGTGAGAGTGAAGATTTTGATTTTGTTCATTTTGTGTTGCAGAAGACGAACTGGAACACGTTGCAGGCTATAGACGCTGTCGCGCGCGCGTTGCACGTTACGAAGAAGAGGTTTAATTACGCTGGAAGCAAGGACAGGCGCGCTGTCACGACGCAGTTGGTGAGCGCGTTCAAACTGGACTGCGCCAGGCTTGCTTCAGTAAAAGTGAAGGACATTCAAATAAACGGGTGCTGGAAGGCGCAGCGGAAAATAGATTTAGGCGACTTGAAGGGAAACCGGTTCAAAATTGCAGTTAGGGGCGTGTGCGAGAACGCGGAAGAAAAAGTGAAGAAAATTAATGAAGAGTTGAATGGCTTTTTCCCGAATTACTTTGGAGAGCAGAGGTTCGGGAGCATGCGGAGCAACACGCACTTGGTTGGAAGGGCAGTAGTTCAAGGAAACTTCAAGGAAGCAGTTGAAAACTATTTAACGTACTCAGGAGAAGAAGAGGAAACAGTGGGGGCTGTTGAAGCGAGGAAAAGATTGAAGTTAGAACGTGATTTCGGCGCTGCGCTCAACTATTTCCCCATGCATTTGAAGTACGAGCGCACTCTGCTCGCGCACTTGGCACAGCATTCGAACGATTACGTTAATGCAATGCGCAAGCTTCCCCGCGGGTTGAACTTGATGTTCGTGCACGCCTACCAGTCATTCTTGTTTAATGAACTGTTGAGCGAGAGAATAAAAGAAATGAAGAGAGATGGAAGGAAAAAAGTAGAAGCAGAAGAAGGGGAAAGAGTGGAAAATAAGGTTGACGTGATTGAAAGCGAAAAGCAAGAATATTCTTTTGTTTACGGAAAGCTTATTGGCAGTGAAACGACTAATTTGAGCGAGCGCGAGAAGAAAGTGCTTGAGCGCGAGGGAGTGGAAGTTGAAGCGTTCAAAATTCCTTCTTTCCCTGAAATAGGCTCGAAGGGAAGCGAGCGATTGCTTCTCGCGCAGTTCGAAAATTTTGAAAGCGAGCGAGTGGCAGGCGAACAAGCAAATAATGCAGGCGTTGTTCGTTTGTGCTTTACTCTTCAAGCAGGCTGTTACGCGACCGTGCTGCTGGACGAGTTTACCGACGAGAAGGCAAACGGTTTTAAACAACGTCGAACAACAGTATAGCGTTTTCAGGTGGTTTGTTTTGGTTAAGAAGAGGAAGGGAAAGGCGGTTGCTAAAACTCACAGGAAGGCGAGGAAGAGGGTTGTTCATTCTTGCGAGAATAACGAAGAGGAGTGTTTTGGCGGGAATGTTTTGTTTGACGAGCGTTTTCGCGAGTTGAACGAGACGAACAAGGCTCAGCTTCCGAGTGGTGACGCGTACGTGTCTGAAGCTACGAGCAAGATGGGCGCGGCTTTGCTTCAGGATGTTACTATAGTTGTTCCTGCTTACAATGAAGCGGAGAACTTGACTCCGTTGTGCGAGAAGCTGAAGAGGATGAACGCGCGCGTTGTTGTTGTTGACGACGGTTCTACGGACAGGACTGGAAAAATAGCAAAGCGCTTTGGCTTTAAAGTAGTAAGGCATTTAGTGAACAAAGGGAAAGGCGCAGCTATGAAGAGCGGAGTGGCTGCTTCGGAAACAGACAAGATAGTTTTGATGGATGCTGACAACCAGCATGACGCTGAAGAAGTTTACGCGTTGGTGAAAGCTTTGGATAAAGCAGACTTGGTTGTGGGCGACAGGTTTGCAAAGTCTGTGAAACTGCCTGTGCACAGGAGCGTTGCGAACAACTTGATTCGCTCTGTGTTGAAAGCAAAGACGAAAGTGAACGATCCTTTGTGCGGGTTCCGCGCGTTCAGGAAAAGCAAGCTGGATTTTGAGCATAAGGGTTTTATTGCTGATGTTGAAATGATTTTCAACGCTGTGGAGAAAGGATTGGTAGTAGCGCAAGCACCAGTGACTGTTAATTATGATATTAAGGAGAAATCGAGTTCAAAGACAGGCATTGTTTCTGGAGCGTTCGAGTACTCGAAGTTGCTGGGGCGCTCGCTCGCGTGGGCTTTGAAGAAGTAAAAAAGGCTTGTTTTATGGTGGTTGAAGAAATAGGGTTAGTTGCTGGAGCGTTCACTACTGCAGCTTTGCTTCCGCAAGTGTGGAAAGCATTCAAGACAAAGTCAACGCGCGACGTTTCGCTTGAAATGGTGATAGTGCTCGGAATAGGCGTAGTGTTTTGGCTTGCTTACGGGCTGATGAAAAACGATGTGCCAATAATAATTGCGAACGCGCTCACGCTCGCAACAGTAATCGCCTTGCTGTACCTCAAAATAAAGCACGGGTAGAAAGAATTTCTGCTGGAAATTACTTTCGTATTCCTTCGCATCTGATGTCTGTTTTTTTTTCTTCTCTTCCGGCAATAGCGCCGTCTTTTCCGTAAGCGTACACTATCAAGCTTACAGTGTAAACGCCGGGGTATGCGCCGAGAGTGGAGTAGATTTTGCATTTTCCGCTCCTGCTTCCCTTCGCGTCTATTATGCCTACGCGCAGTCGCCCTTTAGTGAGCGACGCGTCGTGCGAAAGAGAAATTTCAGGCGGGAGTATTACGTCGCACTCGCTCCAGCACGCGTCGTTCGACAAGTTTTCAACGTCGATGGTGAGTTCGACTTCGCTTTTCGAGTAAGCGTTGAGTTTAATCGGGTAAAAACGAGGGCGTATTTGAAATAACGGCATTGAACGCTCAACTCCCGATTAGTCTAACGTGAAAGCACTTAATAAAGTTTGCGCTAAAACAGTTTTAGAAATAGTTTTTGCGGGGTGTTTGAAGTTGAGTATTCCTGAAGCTGAATTGATTTTAAGCGAGATTACGTTGAGAGACTTGCAGTTGACGCGTGAAGTGAAGCTTGCCAAGAAATCTTTGGTGAGGTGGCTTGCGCTCGCGTGCGGGTTGATTTCACCCAAGGAAAGCAGAAAAACATTAATCGACTTGCTTGAAGCAATGCTTGAACTGCAAGTGCGGGACGGAGTGGACCCTGAAGTGCCTGAAGTGATGGAGAAAATGGCTGGAATAGACGCGAAGTACCGCGAGAAGGAAAAGGCTATTCGCTACCACTTGCTTCAACTGCAGAATGCGGGGTTGCTCGAGCGCAACAAGGGAAAATACCATTTCGCAGTAGCTCCTTTTGCTGAAAAGAAAGACGTTGCAGCAAGCTTCGAGCACGTCTACAAGAGGAAGACGGAAGTGAGCCTGGCGAAAATAAGGGAAGCATTCAAGCAACTCGAGCACTTGCATGGAAGATGAAAAGCAGGGGGAACGTGAAAGAAGAAAAAAGTCGAATTACGCTGCACGAAGAAAAAAAAAGCTGAAGCAGGACTCGCGAGGATCAGGAATATTCGAGCAACTTGAATTATCGTGAGGAGTTGATTTTTTACGCGCGCGCTTCTCGCAGGCTTGCTTTGTGTTGCTTGAGCGCAAAGCCGAGTTGGATTGTTAGTTGTTCCAGCGTGTCTTCGTCGTTTTCGCGCAATGCTTTCTGCGCTGTTTTTTCTGCGCGAGTGGTTTCAAAGCCGAAGCCGTGGAGTTCGCCAATTATTATAGTTAGTTTCGCGAACGCTTGGCGCGCTCTCGCTTCAGCGCGCTTGTCTGTTTGATGACGCATTCCACTGGCAATGCTTTCCACCAGCAAGTTGAGTGAAAGCCTGTTTAACTTCGCAGTATCGTTTCTGCTTAAAGCGGCTTCGCGCGCTGAAAATTTCGCCCAACATTTTCTCCTGCGAGAAAGTGGAGGCGCGCGAACGCTTTGCATGCTTCAAGCGAAAGCTGTTGCCCTGAATTCTCTCGCGCTCTTTGAAGAATAGAGCCTACAGCGTGAACGTTGTCCGCGTCAATCCTCGGCGCTTGTCGCAGTCGAGCAGTGCTTGCAGTTCTCCCCACGCATACCACCTGTAAAAGTGTTTAGTGCAAAGTTGTTCTAAAACGTTTGCATGAACGGCAAAAAGAGTGCTAAACAATAGTTTTTTATATAACGAATTCGTTGTCTTGGATTGATGAGGAGGTTTCCAGCTTCTGCACGCAAAGGCCAAGTGTCCATTGAAATGATTATCGTCATTGCCGCGGTGCTCGCAGTCGCGTTGATTCTCGTCGTCCAAATGCAGAAGACCGCCAAAGAGGCAGGCACGAAGACTGCTGAAGAGTCGAAGAAAATAATGGCTGCGATAGACGGCACGAAATTGACTCCGACTGCAACTGCTCCGAAAGGCGATATTGGCGACGCGTGCAACGACGATTCAGACTGCAAGAGCACGCTGCAGTGTTCTTACAACACGTGCATTTAGTTTTATCGTGTTGAACATGTGGACTCGGGCGCAAGTTTCACTAGAGTTTTTGCTTGTTTTCGTAGCGTTCCTAGCTGCCCTCGTGCTCGTAGTGCCTGCTCAAATGAGCTTGATTGAAACCATTCAAGCAGCTTTTCACGCGAAGCAGCTTCAGCTCGCGCTTGCGGGCGTGAAAAACACTGCGGACGCGTTGTGCACGCTTGGAAACAACAACGAGAAAACAATAGAAGTAAGCACGCCTGATGCCGTGCTTTCAGCTTACAACAACTCGCTCGCAATAATTTCAGCGCAACAGTTTTCTTTCGAGGAGCAAACGCGGTGCGCGCTCGAGCAGAAAACAATCAGCTTGAACGGAACAACGAGCTTGATTATAGCGAACGAGAAACAAGAAGTAAAAATAAGAGTTCAATGAATGGGAGTATTGCTTGTTTTGCTTTTTGTGCGTGTTGTTAAACAGTGAATTATTCACTTTGCTTTTTCTTTTCTGCGCGTTGTTCGTCAATGAATAATGCCTTTTACTTTTTCTTTTTTTATGAATTCGAATGCTGAAATGGCTGCTTGCGCGCCCATGTATTCCGCGGTGACTATTTGCTTGAGCCAGCCTGTAATGTCTCCTGCAGCGTAAACTCCTTCAACGCTCGTCCTGCATTCTTTGTCTACTTGGATGTAGCCGTCCTTGTCGATGGTTACGCCGATTTTTTTAGCGAGTTCGCTTGCAGGCACTTCGCCTACGCAAATGAACACGCCGTCCAATTCAAGCGTTTTTTCTTCCAGCGTTTTCGCGTGCTGTACTTTCAAGCCTGAAACTTTGCTTTTCCCAAGTATTTCAAGAGGAATGAACGGAACTATTTTCTCTACTCCCGCTTGCTCTGCTTGCTTCAGCATTGCTTCTTCTCCCCTGAATTCTTCGCGCCTGTGAACAAGGAAAGTTTTGGAAGCTAAGCTTAAGAGAAGCAAAGCTGAACTCAACGCAGTGTTTCCGCCGCCGATGACTGCAACGCGTTTTTTCTTGAATAATGGAGCGTCGCACGTGGCGCAGTAGCTCACGCCTCTTCCTGACAATTCTTTCTCGCCTTTCACTCCCAAGCTCTTGTGCATTGCACCCATCGCGAGAATAACCGCCTTCGAGGAAACTTTTTCTCCCCCAGCAAGCGTTGCTTCAAACAAAACGCCTTTCTTTTCAACGCTCACGACAGCATCCTGCTTCAACTCTACTTTCTGCTCGCGCGCGTGCTCTTCAATCTTTTGCGCCAATTCCACGCCGGAAATTCGCTTGAAGCCAGGATAGTTTTCAACCCAAGGAGTAATCGCAACCGTGCCGCCTGGAATTTTCCCTTCGCAAACTAAAGCGGACAAGCCTCTGCGCACGCAGTAAATGCCGGCAGTCAAGCCAGCAGGCCCTGCACCGACAACGAGAACATCAACATTCATGAAAAAAAGTTAAGCAATTCGAAATTAAAAACGTTTACAAACGACGATTGACGAAGAAAATAGAATGAATGGGTTTGCACGAGCACGTTGTTTTGCGACGAGGATTTGTTGAATGTATTTATATTCTTGAGGCAACTAACTTTTTTTCATGTTGTCTATTGGGTTGTGCGGGAAGCCGAGCAGCGGGAAGAGCACGTTTTTTTCTGCTGCAACGCTTGTTGATGTTGCGATTGCTGATTATCCTTTTACTACCATTGAGGCTAACAAGGGGGTTACTTACGTGCGGGCTGTTTGCCCGCACATTGAGTTGAAGGTGCAGTGCAACCCGAAGAATTCAAAGTGTGTGAACGGCGTGCGCCTCATTCCAACAGCGTTGATAGACGTGGCGGGGTTGGTGCCTGGCGCGCACGAGGGAAAGGGTTTGGGCAACAAGTTTTTGGATGATTTGCGTTATGCTGACGCGCTCGTGCAGATTGTTGACGCGAGCGGGAAAACAGATGCTGAAGGGAAAAAGTGCGAGCATTTTGACCCTTGCGAGGAAGTGCGTTTTCTTGAGAAAGAGTTGGATTACTGGATTGCTGGAATTCTTTCAAGAGCGTGGAGTAAGATAAAAGGAAAAAATTGGGTGGAAGTCGCAAACATCTTGACGGGGTTGAAGATTACGCCGAGGCAAGTGGAGCAGACTATTGAAGAATTGAAATTGCCGAAAGAGAAAATAAACTGGAACGAAGGGCAAGTGAACGAGTTCGCGCGGAGAATAAGAAAGTTGTCAAAGCCGATAATTATTGCAGCGAACAAAATAGACGCGCCTGGAGCTTTCGAAAACTATTTGAGGTTGAAGGAAGAGTTTCCTGAAAAAACTGTTTACCCCTGCTATGCAGACGGAGAGCTCGCGTTGAGGAAAGCAAGCGAGAAGGGGTTGGTGAAGTACGTGCCTGGGGACGCTGATTTTCAAATAGTGAGCGCGAGCGAGCAACAACGGAAAGCGCTTGAGAAAATCAGGGAGACGATGAAGAAAATAAACGGCACTGGAGTGCAGCAGTTAATCAACGAGGCTGCGTTCAACGTGCTCGGGTTGATTCCAGTGTATCCAGTGGAGGACGAGAGCAAGTACTGCAATAACTTCGGGCAAGTGCTTCCAGACGCTTTTCTAGTGAGGAAGGGTTCGAACGCATTGGATTTGACTGGAGTTATTCACACTGACTTGGCGAAAAACTTTGTGTGCGCCTTGAACGCGAAAACGAAAATGCGAGTGGGCAAAGACTACGAGCTCAAGCCGAATGATGTGATAAAAATAGTGGCTGGAAAGTAAGGAGTTTTGCGATTGGAGTTGGACTGCCTCGTTATAAAAATAGTTTCTAGGGAGTGGATTATTACGAAGCGTCTGGCGCTCGTTCGTGTAAACTACGAGAAAAAATAAGTTTTTAAACTACTCCTCCGAATGAATTTTTGAAGAGGTGGTATTTAATGCCTGACGTGAAGAAAGCTGGAGACGAGCACACGAAGCTGTACTCGCTTTTGGCGTACGTGCTTGGATGGCTTAGTGGAGTGGTAGCGATTATACTTGCCGGGAACGACAAGACAGTAAAGTTTCACGGGATACAATCTATCATCCTAAGCGTAGTGTCAATGGTGCTGATGTTGCCAGCGAGCATAGTTATTGGAGCAATAAGCATAGCAGTTCCGCTAGCTGCGTTGTGCCTGCCATTCATTTGGATTGTAGGATTAGTATTCTGGGTTGCTGGAATGTACGTCGGCTACAATGCTTACAGCGAGAAAAACATGAAAATGAAACTGCCTATAATCGGAGACTTTGCTGAAAAGCTCGTAGGCTGAAAAAAAGCATTCCTTCTTTTTTATTTTTCTTTTAGCTTTATTTGGTGCGTGCTGCCAGTTAGTTTTCTGTTTGCTTTTTTCTGTTTTTTATTGTTGTCGCAGGGTTTGTTTTCTTTTCTTCTTTCTTTTCTACTTCTTCAGCGTGGCGTGCTTGAGTTTTCTTGCGAGCGCTTCAATGCTTTCGCCTGCGCGGGATGCTTTCACGAACGCGCTTCCTACTATCACGCCGTCTGCTCCTGCTTCAGCGAGTTTTCGCGCGTGTTCTTCTTTTGAAATGCCGAAGCCAACGCACACTGGAGTGTTAGTGGCTTTTTTCACGCGTTTTACTGCTTGAATAGTCAAGTCTTCCACGTTGTCTTTCTCGCCTGTCACTCCGAAGTGCGCCATTAAGTAGAGAAAGCCAGTAGTGTGGAGAGCGATTTTCTTGACGCGCTCGCTTGAAGTGTTTGGAGCAATGATGAAGACTGTTGCGACGTTGTGCTTCGCGCATGCTTTCTCGAACTCGCTTGCTTCTTCTATTGGCAAGTCTGCAGCGAGAATTGCTGAAACTCCAGCCTTCTTCGCTTCACTCACGAAATTTTCAACTCCCATTTTGTAGAGCAGGTTGTAGTAAGTAAGAATCATTACTGGAACGCTTGCGTTGAGTTTGCGTACTGCTTCAAAGCATTTCTTGGGGTTCGCGCCGTTCGCGAGCGCTTGCTGTGAAGCTGCTTGAATGGTGGGGCCGTCTGCAATCGGGTCTGAAAACGGAATGCCTACTTCGAGAATGTCAGTGCCTCCGCAAAGCAATTGCGCGCACACATCAATCGAAGTGTTCATGTTCGGAAAGCCGAGGGGAAAAAAGGAAACTAGCGCTGCTTGTTTTTTTTCTTTCAATTCGCGCAGTTTCGCGGACAAACTGTTTTCAATTGAATTCATGGCATTCACTCACAGCAATGAAGTGTTTTTCTTGATTATTTCAACGTCTTTGTCGCCTCTTCCTGACAGGCATACGAGAATGCTTTCTTCTTTCTTCATTTTTTTCGCGAGTTTTACTGCGTGCGCCAATGCGTGCGCGCTTTCAAGAGCAGGCATTATGCCTTCGCATTCCGAGAGGGTTTTGAACGCTTCAAGCGCTTCCTCGTCAGTGGCTGAAACGTATTCCGCTCGCTTGAGCTCGTGCAGGAGGCAGTGCTCTGGCCCAACTCCGGGGTAGTCCAAGCCTGCGGAGACGGAGTGCGTTTCGATTATTTGCCCGAACTCGTCTTGCAAAACAAATCCGAGGCTTCCGTGAAGAACGCCTTTAGTGCCAAGGCAGATGGACGCTGCGTGTTCGCCTGATTTTTTGCTTTTGCCGCCTGCCTCCACGCCGATTAACTTGACTTTCTCGTCTGAAACGAATTCGCTGAAAATGCCTGCAGCATTGCTTCCGCCTCCAACGCAGGCAACAATGCAATCAGGCAACTTTCCAATCGTATCGCTCGCTTGTTTTTTCGCTTCTTTTCCAATGATGCTTTGAAAATCGCGCACTATTAAGGGGTAAGGGTGCGGACCGACTACAGAGCCAATCAAGTAGTGAGTGTCGTGGACGTTTGCAATCCAATCGCGGAACGCTTCGTTGATAGCATCTTTGAGCGTTTTCGAACCGCTTTCTACGGGAGTGACTTCAGCACCCATTAGCTTCATGCGAAAAACATTAAGCGCCTGCCTCTCGACGTCGACAGAGCCCATGTAGACGCGGCATTTCAAGCCGAGTTTTGCGCAAGCGCTTGCAGTTGCAACTCCGTGCTGTCCTGCACCTGTCTCGGCGATGACGCGTTTTTTGCCCATGAATTTCGCGAGCAAAGCTTGCCCGAGCGCGTTGTTTATCTTGTGCGCGCCGAGGTGGGCGAGGTCTTCGCGCTTCAGGAAAATTCTTGCTCCGCCAACACGCTTGGACAGGTTTTCTGCAAAGTAAATTGGAGTGGGCCTGCCTGCAAAGTGCTTGAGCAAATCATTTAACTGAAGCTGGAACTGCTCGTCTTTCTTCGCATTATTGTACGCTTGCTCGAGCTCTTCAAGCAAGGGAGTGATCACTTCGGGAACGAACTTGCCTCCGAATACTCCGAATTTTCCGTTCTTGTCAGGATAATCGTAAAACATGCAAAAACACCATTAAACTACAAAACCCCAGAAACAAAACCACGCAAGCAAAACAACAAAACTTCTAAACTACAAAACCACCCAGTCGAAACAATGAATTGTTTGTTGTTGTTTTTAAAATAGTTGTTTGTTTATGCGAACGAGTGTTTTTGGATGAGTTTCACTGATTCGAGGAAGGAAGTTTTCTTGCCTGCCGCCAGCTTGTCTAAGAATTTTTTGCGTTCGAGGAGTTCGCGCTCGAGTTCTTGCTTGCTCAACCCGAGTTCAGGGGCAATGCGCTCGAGGAAGAACGAGCTTGACGAAGTGCGTTCAAGAGAGTCTGTCTTTGGGTTGTAGGTGAATAGAGTGTTTTGTTTTGGGAGTGATGATGCGGACGGAATGATTTCACTTATTTCAGTGACGCGCCGTATTTCTTTTGATTGTTTTGTTTTCGCGTCGTATTTTGTTATTCTGCGCTGGACTACTGCCAGGTCAAGGCTTGCCAAGTCCATTTCCAAAACTCCGAGCGAGCGCAGGCGCTGGAGGGTTTCTGAAGCAGTTGAAGCGTGGAACGTTGCGTAACTGCCTTTCGCCTGCCCGCTTAGGATGGTTTCAACGAGCGCTTTTGCTTCGTCGCTCGTGCGTACTTCGGCGACAATGACGCGGTCTGGCCTCATGCGCAGGCAGTCTCCAACCAAATCAGTCAAGCGGATGCCGAGCTCTTCGTTTGCAACCATGCGCACTTTGTGCTCGTGAGGAACGTTTATTTCAGGAGTTTCTTCAGTGATGACGATGCGTTCGGAGAGCGGGACGAAAGAAAACAACGCGTTGAGTGTGGACGTTTTTCCGCTCGCAGTGTTTCCGCTTATGAGAATAGAGGCGTCGCTTTGCATTGCGAGCCACAGGAACGCGAGCGCGTGGCTTGAGAGAGTGTTGAAGCGGATCAAGTCTGGAATTGAAATCGGCTGGGCGCGGAATTTCCTGATGGTGAGCTCGAAATTGGAAAGAGGCGGGATTGAAGCGTGCAAGCGCGAGCCGTCGGGAAGCACGGCGTTCAAGCGCGGGGTTTGAAGCGTTATTCTCCTGCCGAGCACGCGCGCCATTTTGTTTACAGAGTTGAGGAAGAATTCTTCGCTTGAAATGCGCACGTTCGTGTCAAGCCAGCCTTTCGCGCGGTGGAAGACGCGCACGCGCTCGCCCAAACCGCAGACGGAGATTTCCTCGAGCTCGTCGTCTTTCAAGAGGCAGTCGAGCACTCCGAACCCGCATACGCTCATTACTGCAACGTCGCGCAGGTAGTTGAGCTGTTTTTCGTCTGCGTAAAAACCGTTCTCGTGGAAATAGTCTTTGAGTATTGCGTGGAGGAGTTCGCTTGCCTGCGCGCGGTCGCCCAGCTCAGCGCTTTTAGAGACTTCCTTGAACTCGTCAATGCACGCGGAGAGCACGCGTTCTTCGTCTGTACTCAGGCGCGGGACTGGAGCGAAGTAGTCGGCAGTTTTTTCAACAGTCCAACCGAGCAAGCTGCCGGCGTGCTTCACATCGCTTGAAGCGCGCAACGCGTTCTCGGGGCACGCGCTCGCGCACGCCGGCTTTCCAAAGCAGTAGTCGCACTTGGTGATTTTTCCGTCGCGGAAAACGAGCGCGCTTTTCTGGCACTTGCACTCGAAGCACCCGTTGCAGATGTTTTCGTCAACGAACAGGAAGCCGTTCGCTTCCTTAATGGCGCCTTTTCGGCACGAGGATTTGCATTCTGCAAGCTCTGGCGGGCAGTGAGTGCAGTTGAAAATCTTGTCGTCCTTCACGTTCTTCGGGCAGGCTTTCAGGCATGAATTGCAGTCGACACAGGCTTTTTCGCTCCATTCTAACGAGTTGACAGCCATCATTTACACCTGCAAAAAATCGCAAATACTGCGACTCGCGCGCTTGCAAACAATTCTGATGCAGTCACTGTCTCCCACGTTACCAAACAATAGCATCGCCGGTTTTTATGCCTTTCTTTTCAGCAACTCCAGCTGGAAATTCTATCAAAAAAAGCGCGTTCTTTTTCGGAACAATTAGAGGAGTGAATGGCTTTATTCGCTTGAACACGTCAACTACTTTTTTTTCATCATTCAAAAAAACAGCGTCGAATTCGAAGAGCACGAAGAAAGAGTGGATTGCGTGCTTTGCTGGAAAATCGAATTTGAACAAGAGTGGTTTTTTGAATTTTTTTCTGAACATCAACCCGCGCATTCGCGAGGAAGGGCTGTCGCACAATTCAAAATCATGGAGTTTTGTTTTTTTCATTTTCCGAACCGCCTTTCGCGCCTGTCGAATTCTTTCAGTATTTTTTCAAAGTCTTCTTTTGAAAAGTCTGGCCACAGTTTTTCGCAGAAGTATAGTTCAGCGTAGGCAGCCTGCCATGGAAGCACTCCGGACGTTCTCTGCTCTCCTGAAGTGCGGACTACCAAGTCAGGCTCGCTCAATTCGCTTGTCCACAAGAACGTTTGGAAGTTGCTTTCGTCTATTTTTTTTACTTCTCCGCGCTTTGCAGCGTCGAGAATTTTGTTGCATGCTGAGATGAGCTCGGGCCTGCCTCCGTAGCTCAAGAGAATGTTGAGATTGTATTCTCCGTTTGATTTTGTAGCGTCTTCCACTTTCTTCAAGTACGCTCGAACTGGCGGGGGAATGCGTTCCAAGTCTCCGAAAAAGCGGACGCGCACTTCGTGCTTTTTCAGTTCTTCGCTTGAGAGAAGCTCGCTCAATTTAGTTTCGAATAGTTTCATCAAGCCGATTACTTCTGCAGGGTCGCGGTCGAAGTTCTCGGTGGAAAAGCCCCACAAAGAAAGCTCGCGCACGCCGGCGTCACGGCACCAGCCGACTACCTCTTTTATTTTCTCAATGCCTATGGCGTGACCTTCCAAGGCAGTCTTGCCGTTAAGCTTGGCCCACCGCCTGTTTAAGGTTATAGACGCGGATTACCAGCGAATATAGATTCCGTCAGGCGTTATTAGAATGTGTTTTGGAACCATTCAAACCATCTGAAGTAATGTTTGCTTAAAAGACGTTAAATGTTTTGGTTAGGGCGCTGAAAGGGCTGGCGCGCATTTTTTCAAGCATTCCTCCAAGCAAGTCCATTTCTCCGTGGTCGCTGAGAAACTTTTCCGCTCCGAACATTTTCGCGAGCTTGAAGTAGTTTGCGAGCGCGTTGTCGCTTGAAGAGTTGAGGAATTTCCGGATGTTCGCGTGTGTTTTCAAGTCTTTTTCGAATTGTTTTCTCCATGCGTGTTCGTACTCGCTTGCCTTGCCTGTTGCAGCGAGTTCGCCTGCAATTTTTGCGCACGAACATCCGAAGAAAATGCCTCCGCCGGTAGTTGCTTTCACTTGGCCTGCAGCGTCGCCTGCGAGCAAAACGTTTTTTTTCACTGTTTGCTTTCGCGTTTCAAGAGGGATGACCCCGCCGTGGAAAGAAACCATTTTTGCTTTTGGGATTATTTCTTTCACGCGCTTTGTTTCAAGGAAAGCGCGGAAGGTTGTTTTCATGTCGCACTTGTTTTGTTTAGGGTTTGCCCCGAACCCTACTCTGCAGGATTCCTCGTTTTCAGGAATCACCCACCCAAAGAAGCCGGGGAATAGTTCGCTTGAAAAAACGATTGAAACGCTTTTCTTGTCTTCGATTTGCGCGCGCTCGAAGAAAGACTGGAAGCACGAGGCCCATGAGTTTATTTTTGGGAAATTGAACGCGCCAGCAACACTGGAGTAAGCGCCGTCTGCCCCGATGATTGTCGAGTTGCGTGCGGATGAAATCAAGTCGTTTTTCTTCAGTCTTTTTCCCAACTTTATTTTCGCTCCTGCTTTCTCGGCTTCTTGCGCGCAAATTTCGTCGAATTTTTTCCTGTCCAAGAGAATTGCTTTGGTTTCTTTTGCTTTCACGTGCAGGCAATTGTCCAGGCAGTAGACGTTTGCTCCGTTCAATTCGTTTACCACTGCACTCGAATAATCGATGCCGAGCGCGTCAAGCCCGGTTTTTGAAACTAAGCCTGAGCATTGGGTGGGCACGCCTATTCGCGCGTGTTCTTCGAAAATGCTAGCGCTTGCGCCTTGCTCGCATGCTGTTTTGGCTGCAAGGCAGCCTGCAGGGCCTGCGCCGGAAATAATTAGGTCTAGCATAAAACTCGTTGGGTTGATTCAGTGAAAACAGGTATTTATATGTTTCACACTGAAAAATGAAGAAGGGAGTGATTTCGTGGCTTTCATTGATTTTGTTGCTGCAGGCGTGCCCATATTTTTGTTTACGCTCGTTCCTGGCTTGGCGCTCGCGCTTCCGTTGCTGAAGAGAACCAACCTCTCGTTCTTCCAAATAATTTGCTACGGGTTCATGCTTGGGTTGATTATTCCTCCGCTCGCGTTGTGGTTTCTGTCCTTCTTCGGAGTAAAATATTCTTTTGACGTGGCGATTGGAGTTTCGCTCGCTTTGACGCTTGCGGGAATTGCTTTGAGCGCGAAAGAAAAAGTGGAAGTGAAGCCTTCGTTCGAGTTGAAGCGCGACGGGGTTTGGATTGTGCTTACAGTTATAATGGCGCTCGCGTTTTTCATTCGCATTCAGAGCTTGAGCGCTACTTACTACGAGTTCGACCCGTATTATTATGACGTGATGCAAGAGCAGATTCTGACGAAGGGGGAAGTATTGAGGTACGACGATTTGGCGTGGTATCCTCACCGGGACTCGCACAGGAACCCGCCTTTAATAGCGTACTTGACGAGCCAATGGTATTCGATTTACGCGCAGGGCGGCGCGTACGATCACATGCTGTTGTCAACAGTGGCTGCAGCTTACCCGCCGCTTGTTGGCGCGCTTTTGTGTTTTCTGATGTTTGAATTGGTGGCGCTTGAGTACAGGCGCGAGATAGGCTTGATCGCTGCGGGGTTGGTGGCTTTCACTCCGCAGTTGATGGAAAAGTTTCTCGCTGGAGTTTCAGAACAATTGCCTTGGGGCATTTTCGCCGCGTTCTTTTTCTACGCTGCGTACGCGCATGCTGTAAAGCACGAGAGCAGGAGGTTTGCAGTGCTTGCTGCAGTAGCGCTCGCGTCAGTAAGCTTGGGCTCGAAGGCGCAAATTCTCGCGTACCTCGTGTTCGCAGGTTATGTTGGAGTGCAGGCAGTAATTGATTATTTCAACGGGAAAATGTCGAAACAGTTTATTGAAGTGAACGCGATAGTGCTGTTCGGAGCGATTGTCGGAGAGTACGGGTTGATGGCGTACTCGCCGTCAGGAATTCAGTTTACTATTCCCACAGAATTGTTTCCAATGGCTGGCGCGCTCGCTGGAGCTTGCGCGCTTTACTTGATTTCAGAAAAGACGAAAAAACTTGAAGAGAAACTGAATTACTTTATCGCGCTCGCAGTTGTCGGGCTCGTGTTCCTTTTAATGCCGGCGATTGGGCCTATTCCGTCAGTTGGAAGCACGCTTGCAGAACAATTGAGCAGGGCTGTTGGCTACGCGAAGCCTGACTGCGGGCTGGCGCAGACTGTAGCAGAGGAAGGCGCGACTGGAGGAGGCTGGCTTGCAGGGTTTACTTACAACGCGTTCGTTTACTTGAGCGTTCCAATCAATGAGTTGGGCGTGAACTCGTTGTACTTGTTCTTGTTCGGAGGCCTCGCGTCATTAGCGTACGCGATCAAGAACGGTTCGCGCGTGGGAGTATTGTACGCAGTGGCGATAATCCCGATTTCGTACGTTGGAATAAACAAAATAAAATACTTGGTGCACTTCGGGTTCATGCTCGTGCTCGCGTTCGCTTCCTTCATTGGCGGAATACAACAGCTTGCGAAAGAATACTTTGAAAATCCGAAGAAAAACGAAGAGAAGCAGTACGCTGTCTACGCGGCAGTTGGAATGCTTGCGCTCGCGTTGCTGTATATTGCTGGGAGAGTTTCGTGGAGTGTTGATGTTGCGTTGGCAGTTGCGACAGGCATTCTCGCGCTGGCTGCTTGCGCTTTCGCAGTTGATTCAGTGGTGAGAAAGGACAAAACGTCTGCGTTCGTTTCTATTGCCGGGGTTGCATTTGTTTTCTTGCTTTTGCAGTCTTCGTTGATGCTTCCGATATTTTCTGCAGCAGTAAATTACAATTCCGTGAATGGAAGCAATTGGGGCGAGTTGATGACGTTCTGCGGGACTACTGAGGGGATGGCGCGCCAGATTTACTGCAACCGCATTCCGCCTTACTGGAGCGAGCCAATGGAGTGGATTGAGCAGAATGTTGAGGATGACGCGCGCGTGCTTCACTGGTGGGATTACGGCCACTGGACGAACTTTTTCGGGAGAAAAAAGACTGTGACGAGGAACGACCACGCGCACATGGACATGGATTTGGAAGTTGCGGACAAGATGGTTGCAAACACGCCGGAAGGAATGGCAAAGTTTATGCGCCAGACGAAAGCAAAGTACCTGCTTCTTGATTATGATTTGATTGGAAAATGGGGCGCGCTCACTTACCTCTCGTGCTACCGCAACAACGAGACGAAATGCGAAATAGGGCCTGGGAAAGACGAGTGCGATACTGTAAAATACATGTACGAGCGCGTGTTCATTCCAAAAACTCCGCAGTTGAACGACTTTTGCGAAACTGAAGACGGAGGGAAAGGAATTGTCGGCTACTCGCCTCCGTGGACGAATTACTGCGTGAGGGCAGCGACGGATTCAACTGGAGGCACGATTATGCTGTTGTACAACCAAGACGGGACTGTGAACCGCGCTGCAATGTTCAAGTACGGGGAGCAAGAGCTGGAGGGCAGGCCGTTCGACCAGTATATATTGTGGTACCCGAAAGAGTGGATTGACGGAAGCAACGCGTTGGAAGACGCGAAAAGCGAGTACTACGAATCGATGTTCTACCAAGGCTTTTTCCTCGGTGAAATTCCTGGCTTCGAGCAAGTCTACCCGAATTACAACCAGCAAGGCCCAAGCGCGGCAGTGAGAATATTCAAGCTGAAAGACGAAACAGCAGCGGATGTGCAGCCGTTGCCGCAAGTAAATTGAAAAAAGTCTTGAGTCCTCAGTCTATAGTCTTGAAGCAAAACTAGTCAAAACCAGTTAGAGTCTTGAGCCACTCGACGTATTTTTTTACTCCTTGCTTGAAGCTTGTTTTCTGCTTCCAGCCGAGCGCGCAAATTTTCTTCGTGTCAAGAAGCATTACTGGAACGTCGCCAACCCACCCGCGCTTTCCTCCAGTGAAAGAAAAGTCTGGCGAAACGCGCATTATTTCGCAAACTATTCTCGCAACTTCAAGCACTTTCATTTTGTCAGAGCTTCCAACGTTGAAGGCAGAGTATGCTTTCGCGCTTTTTTCGCTTGCAAGCAAAATCGCTTCAATGCAGTCGCTCACGAACAAGTAGCTCTTGTCCTGCTTTCCGTCTCCGAGAATTTCAAGCTGTTTCGCGTTTTTTTTCAGCTTGAAGAAAAAGTCTTTCATTACTCCGTGCGTGCTTCGCGGGCCGAAAATATTCGCAAAGCGGAGTGAAACGCCGCGCATTCCGTAAGTGTGGCAGTAGGAGGAAACGTATGCTTCGTTCGCGAGCTTGCTCGCGCCGTAATTGCTTACAGGCTCGAGCAAAGCAGTTTCAGGAGTTGGAATAACTGCAGCGTCGCCGTAAACAGTTGAAGTTGAAGCGAAAACTATTTTCTTCACGTTGTTCTTCCTGCACGCTTCAAGCACGCGGAAAGTTCCGGAAACGTTGATGTTGAAACTGTGCGCGGGGTTTTCCGCACTTTCTTTAACTAGAGGGTCTGCAGCAAAATGAAAAACAGTGGAAACTCCTTTGAATGCGCTGTCGATATCGTCGCGGACAATGTCTTTCACTATTAGTTTTGCTTTCTTGTTCACGTTTTCTTTTTTTCCTGAACTCAAGTCGTCTAGAACGACAATATTGCTTTGTTTCGAAACAAGCACGTCAACCAAGTGGCTTGCAATAAACCCTGCACCGCCTGTAACCAGCACGCTCATAAACATTGTTTCTGAAAACAAAAGATAAAAAATGTATTTAGACGGTGGATTGATTGGATAAAACGAAGATTGCGGTCATGCTGTTCAGCTTTGGGCTTTTGGCGTTGCTTGTCTTGTACGCAAACCCGCAGGAATTGCTCGAGAATTTGAAGAATGCTGACGCAAATTACGTGCTGTTAGCGTTGGCGGCTGCAACGTGCGTTATTCTAATTCATGTGCTTCGCTTCAAGCTGTTGCTTGCTGATGTTGGAAAAATTTCTTACTTGGAGTTGCTTCCGATTCAAATGTTCGGAGTGGCGCTCGCGAACGTTACTCCCGGAAGGGCTGCTGAGCCAACGAAAGCGCTTATTTTGAAGTCAACGCACAATTTTCCGTTCACGAAAACGTTCAGCAAAAACATGCTCGAACGCTTGGGCGACATGATAGTGGTGGTTTCGTTTTCTCTCCTCTCGCTTCAGTACGTGAACTCGCCTGTTTTCTACGCGCCAGTAGTGTTCTTCGCGTTGTTCGTTGCAGCGTTCGTAGCAGTCTCGCAAAGCAAGAGAATGGAGAAACTGTTCATGAAAGTGGCTGGAAAAACAATTGAAATCGCGGTTGGAGTGATGAAGAAAATAAAAATGAAAAAGCCAGCAGGCAGAATAGAGGGTGTTGCATCTAAAAATTTGGATAAGATAACGCAATTGTTTGAAGGCTTGAAATTGTCGCGCGCGTTTGTTCTTCCTCTTGCGCTCACTGTTTTGATTTGGCTTTTCAGCGCGCTTGTTTATTTTTTCGCGTTCCAGTCAATTGGAATAGACCTCTCGAAGTTAGGCGTTAGCAACCCGTTGTTGTTTTGCATGGGCGCGATTTCGCTTGCAACGCTCATGGGCTTGATTTCAACTCTTCCCGGAGGAACTGGCGCGCAGGAATTCTCGTTCTCTTTTCTCTTGATGAGCGTTGGAGTAGAGAAAGAGCTTGCAGTAAGCGCTGTGCTGCTCGGCAGGCTGCTCACGTTCTGGTACATGGTTGGAACAGGCTTGCTGCTCTCGCTTTTCATTAAGAAACGGAAAACGCAAGAATAAAATAAGTGCCATGCAAAGCGTTTGTCATGCTTGAGCGTGTTTTGAAGCAGAATTTTTTCGCGGTTTCCTCGCAGGCGTTCGTGCTAGTGTTCGGCGCTGCGTTCACGATAGCGTTTGCGCACTTGCTTTCAAAGGAAGAATTCGGTTTGCTTTCAACTTTTGTTGCCTTGGCTATGCTTGCAGTAAACTTGTCTGACGTGGGCGTTCAGCAGACGGCCGTTCGTTTTTTCGGCAGGAGTTTTTTCGCGAAAGACGGAAAAGCAGGTTTTTACTTCTGGCACCTGCTGAAAATAAAGCTTGCAGCGTCGCTTGTGGTTTGCGCGCTCGTGCTTGTTTTTTCAAGCCAGCTTGCGGAAATTGTTTTGCACGACGCGTCGCTCGTGTTCGTGTTCCAGCTTATTGGAATGGCGGCGTTCGTTTACACGTTCGTGCATTACGCTGGATTTTTGTTTTCCGCGGTGAACAAGTACGAGTTCGTTTCGCTCTCGTCGCTTTGCCTGAATGCATTGAAGCTGGCAGTGCCGCTTGCAGTGGTTTATTTCATGGGAGCGAACGCATTTAATGCGATTGTTGGCGTGTCGTTGTCGTTCGTGCTGGCGCTTGCAGTTTATTTTGCAATATTTTTGTATTTGTTCAATGGAAAGCTTGAAGCGAAAAAACAAGGGGATGCGAAGCCAGTGGACGATTTCCTGTTTTATTCGGCAGTCACGGCGTTCGTTGGCTACTTGTTTTCGAACAGCGACATTTTGCTCATAAATTATTTCAGCAACTCTGAGCAAGTGGCGCTTTACAGGGCAGCGCAAGTGATTTTGAACGCGATATTCGCGGCAATTCCTGTTTCAACAACGTTCCTCTACTCTTTCTTTGTCGAAATGGAGGCGAAAAAACGCGGAGATGTGCAGGCAAAAATGTTTGACAGGATGCTGAAGTACGGGGCAATGTTCCTCATCCCGCTCACGTTCTACTTGGTTTTCTTCGCTCCTGAAATAATGGGCATTTACCCGAGAGGGTATGCTGAATCTGTCCCGGCGCTCCAGTTTTTTGCGTTGGCGATATTCTTCGTGTTCGTGCAGAACGTGAGCACCACCATGCTTTACACGAAGGCAATGGTGAAAAAAATTACTGTGCTGACTCTCGCGCTGTCGCTGTTAATGATAGTGTTCAACATTGCGCTCATTCCGAAACTCGGGTTTCTCGGGGCATCAATAACGTATGTAGTAGCGTATGGAGCAGTGTCTATAGCGTCGCTCGTTCTTGCATCTTGCTTGCTTAAACTAAAGATCAGCAGCAAGCACGTCGTAAAACCTCTCGCGATATCGCTGGTGGTTACCGTTGCGTTGTCTCAACTGCGCGCGAACGTGAACCCATTCGTGTTGCTCGCGGCAACTCCTTTTGCGTTTGCTGTTGCCTACTTGATTTTGCTTGATGAAGAGGATAAGCAATTAATGCAGAGGATTATTAGATTTGTGAGAAAAAAGAAGTAATTGACGATTATTTTTTTTGAAATAGAAGAGTGGAAAGCAACGTGTGCACGCACGCAATTTATTGTTTCTTTTTGAATGGAAATAGAATCAGTTTTTTTGCGTAAGCGAATGCAGTGATGAACACTTTCAGCGCGCTTAAAGCGATAAAGCCTGCGCTTGGAAGGATGGTTTTGGTTATTGCGACGCATCGGGTGAATTCGAATAAAACGCTTGCGAGCATTGCGAGAAAAGCGTAAAAGAAGGCGGAATGGAGAAAACTTAATGCGAAGAGCGAGAAGAACAGGGCCCAGTAAGCTGGCCCGAGGGGCTTGAACAGTACTTTTCTTTTCTCCCATAGGATCCTGAAGCTCAGGCTGTCTCCGAGCCACGCGTTCTGCTTTTCAAAGTCCTTGAAGCTCGCAGGGTCAACGTGCGCTACGAAAGCGTTTATTACTGCAACGCTTTTTCCGCTTGAAAGCTCTTCGTTGGCAGCTTTTTTTGAAAATCCGAGCCCGCTTTTCGCAATTCTCTCGCCTAGTTCCACGTCTTCGTAGTACTTTAGCTTCTCGTCGAATCCGTTGAATTTTTCGAATATTTTCTTGCGGTAACAGCGTGGCGCGTAAACTTGCTTTACGTCCTTGCGCGTTTCCCCGTAATAGCGCGCGCGCACGAAATAGCATTTCGCAATGAACGTTTTCGGCTGGACGCCTGTATCCTTCCAGCTCGCCATCAGGATGCGTTCGTCGCTGAACGTTTTTTCTATTTCTTCAACGAGGTTTGCATCAGCAAACATGTCTGCATCCATGAAAACTATGATGTCTCCGCTCGCTTGTTTTGCCCCGTAATTTTTTGAAAAAGAAACGCCCTTTTTTTCTTCGAAGTGAAACAGGCGGACGTGCTGGTTTTTTTTCGCGCATTCCTCGATTATTTTCGGGGTTTCGTCTTTCGACTCGTCCACAAAAATGAGTTCAAGAGGCTTGCGTGACTGCGCGAGCATGCGGGATAAAAACTCGCGGATGATGTCTTTCTCGTTGAAAATTGGAATAATGAAGGAAATTTTCATGCATGTTGATGGGCAAAATAAATTGATTAATATTAATGTCGTAGTATATTTTTCAGCAGAAGAGGTAGAAGCATGAAGGTAAGCGTTATTGGAACAGGCTATGTGGGAGTTGTTACTGGCACGTGCTTAGCCGAGCTCGGGAACAGCGTAACGTGCATTGATGTTGTGAAGGAGAAAGTGGATGCGATTAATGCTGGGAAAACGCCTATTTTCGAGCCTGGCTTGGAAGAGTTGATTGGAAAGAATTTGAGAGCTGGAAGGATGAAGGCAACGCTTGAATTGGCGAAAGCAGTTTTGGAAAGCGAAGTTACTTTTATTTGTGTAGGAACTCCTCCTAAGGAAGACGGGAGCAGCGACTTGTCGTTCATTAGGAAAGCAGCTGAAGGAATAGGAAAGGCGATTGCTGGAAAAAAAGAGTACCACGTCGTAGTGGTGAAGAGCACTGTGCCTCCTGGCACGAGCGAGTCGATTATTCCGATTTTGGAGAAGGAAAGCAGGAAAAAGGCAGGGGAGGGCTTTGGAGTTGCGATGAACCCGGAATTTTTAAGGGAAGGGAACGCAGTGAAAGATTTTATGGAGCCTGACAGAGTAGTGATTGGCGGGTTGAGCGACAAGGATGTTGGGATAGTTGCGAAATTATACGCGCCTTTCGAGGGAAAGCATTCAGTAATGCGCACGAACTTGCGCACTGCGGAAATGATTAAGTACGCAAGCAACTCTTTCCTCGCGACGAAAATCAGTTTCATCAACGAGATTGCGAACGTTTGCGAAAAGCTCGAGATAGACGTGCTTGACGTTGCGAAAGGAATAGGGTTGGACAGCAGAATTGGGCCGAAGTTTCTTAATGCAGGGTTGGGTTACGGGGGCTCGTGTTTTCCTAAAGACGTTGACGCGTTAAGGCATGTTGCGAAACAAAATGGTTGCGAGCCTGAACTGCTTGACTGCGTGGTGAAAGTGAACAAGCAGCAGGCGAAGAAGGCGATTGATTACTTGAAGAAAGCGCTCGGGGATTTGAATGGGAAAAAGATTGCAGTGCTTGGGATAGCGTTCAAGCCTGACACTGACGACATTCGCGAAGCTCCGGCGATACGCATAATCAACTGGCTGTTGGAAGAAAAAGCGATTGTAACTGCATTCGACCCTGAAGCAATGGGGAACGCAAAGAAAACGTTGAAAGGAATAGTGTATGCGAAAGATGAGTACGATTGCGTGAATGGCGCTGATGCAATGCTTGTAGTAACAGAGTGGAAGCAGTTTGGAGAAATGGACTTGCAGAAAGCAAAAAATACGATGAAGCAGGCAGTAATAGTTGATGGGAGAAGAATTATAGACGCAAAAAAAGCGAAGGCAAGCGGATTCAAGTATTACGGAGTTGGAATGAAAAACGAGTAAGCAGAGGGGAAAGAAGAAAAAAAAATGAGAAATGCACGCTGAGTTCATTTTTGTTTATTTAATGTGTGGTGATGTTGAGTGAAAATTTTAGTGACTGGCGGTGCGGGCTTTATTGGCTCTCATTTGTGCGAACGGCTTGCAGGCGAGGGGAACAAAGTAATTTGCGTGGACAATCTTTCTACTGGAAGAAAGGAGAACGTTGAAGGGATTGCGAACGTCGAGTTTGTAAAGCAGGATGTCACGAAGCAATTTGAAGTGAAGTGCGAGCAGGTGTACAACCTCGCGTCTCCTGCAAGCCCAGTTGATTACCGGAACTTGTCTGTTGAAACGCTGTTAGTAGGTTCTGTTGGAGTGCAGAATGTTTTAGAGTGCGCGAGGAAGAACAACGCACGCATGCTTCACGCTTCAACGAGCGAAGTGTACGGGGACCCGCAAGTGCACCCGCAGGTTGAAACGTATTTTGGAAACGTGAACCCGATAGGACCTCGCTCGTGCTATGACGAGGCGAAAAGGTATGCTGAAGCATTGTGCATCGCTTACCACTCTAAAAAGCTCGCGAACGTAGTGCTTGCAAGGATTTTCAACACGTACGGCCCAAGAATGAGGCTTGATGACGGCAGGGTAGTGCCGAATTTCGTGGGCCAGGCGCTGCGAGGCGAACCGATTACAGTGTATGGAGACGGAAAGCAAACGAGAAGCTTTTGCTTTGTGAGCGACCAGGTGGAAGCGCTCGTGAAGCTGATGAACTCGAAGTTTTCAGGGGAAGCGTTCAACTCCGGGAATCCTGAAGAGCACACTATACTCGAGTTCGCGCAGAGAATAAAACAGATGACGAAATCAGAGTCTGAAATTGTTTTCAAGCCTTTGCCTCAAGACGACCCGAAAAAACGAAAGCCGGACATAACAAAAATAAAAAAAGCAATAGGCTGGCAGCCGAAAGTCGAGCTGGACGAAGGGCTGAAGAAAACAATAGAATGGTTTAAACAAAAAATTTGACTATTTTTACGAGCAAGTAAAAGATAGATGCGAATGCACTCGCAATTCCCGCGTAAACGATTAGCATGCCGAAGTCCTGCAACGCTTTTCTTTCAGGCTGAAGGTCTTTGAAGCAGTCGATGCAGTCGCGAATGTAAAAATCGTCTTCATTCCTCCAGCCTACGGGGTAGAAGTAATTCCAGTGAGTCGCGTCCGCAGCTACGAGAATGTTTGGCTTGAACATGAACGTGCCCAAGTCTTTCACAGTGTAAGCCGGCTTTCCGTCTTCAAAAATAACGTGCTGGGATATTGCGGCAGACTCGAAGATGGACATTATCTTTCTTTGAGCGATTGAATCGTTCAACAGGCCTTTGCGCCAGCCGCATTCTTTTTTAGTGCATTCTACGAAGAAAATGCGGATTGGCTCTGGAGTGCCGGGGTAATCTAAAGCCATTGCCAGGTACTTGTCGTCTACTACTGAAATGTAGTGCTTGTCGTGAAGCGCCCACGCCATTCGTCCCAAGTAAATGCGGTGGTCTGCAACAACGAGCGCGTTTTCAGGAATGTTGCGCGCGTAATCGCGCAACTGCAGGGTTGCGCTCTTTTCCAAACCAGCAAAATCGTTTGACGCGAGAAGCAATTCAACGCAGGCAAAAATAATAAGAACAAGAAGCAAGGCGCGCGTTGTTGAATTTTTTTGTTTTAAAGACGAATCAGCAATTTCATTCAACCCAACTCCTGCTATCAGGAAGAGGAAGGGAACGGCCAGTTGAAAGTAAAAGGATTGAAACCCGATGCCTGCAAAGAAAAAGGAGGGAAATAAAAAGCACGCTGCGAGGAAACGAAGGTTTGCATCATGCTGCTTGAAAAAAATTCCTGCAAGCGCGAGCAGGGAAATTATTGGAAAGAAAGAGGCGAACAGTACTGAAACTGAAGCGATTCCACCCGGCAGTTTTCCAAACTCGAACCCCTCGTTTATTCCGGCGAGGTTTTGGAATTTTTCATTCGAAGTTTTGAACAAGCGCGTGAATTGAAAATCGAGAATGCCTTCCTTCTCGAAGAGCAGAAAGTTGTAGATGGCTGCAGGGGAAAGGAACAACAGGATGAAGAACACGCCGAGCAGTGCTTTCCGCTCAAAGAACATCTTGCGTTCTTCAAGCAACGCCCATGCAATGAGCGCGGGCAGGATGAATAATGCAGAGTATTTGGACATTGCTGCCAGTCCTAAGGCGAGCCCGCTCGCTGCAAGAAAAGACGAGTTTTCTTTTCTCCTTGAAAAAAAGTAGATGCACAGCAACGCGAAGAAAGCAGAAAACGTGTCTATAGTGCCCATTCCAGAGTATTTTGCCTGGAAAAACGAGAAAGCTGAGAAAAACGCGGAGGCAAGACCGACGCGCGGAGTGAACAGCTTTTCTCCAATCAAGTAGATGAGCAGAACGGAGAGCGTTCCGAGCAGCACTCCCGGAAAACGCGCTGAAAGCCAGTTTACTCCCCCGAACAATTTATAGGAAGAGTCGATTAGGTAGAAGTAAAGAGAGGGGTGGTCAATGGTGGACAAGTGGGGGAGGGAGAAAAAATTGATTGCACGGGCGAAATAGTTAACTTCGTCTGCTCCGAACTCGGCGTTTGCAGCGTAGAAAACGCGGGCGAGAAAGGCAGCAAGCAAAACAAGCAAAAGCAAAACACGCTTGTCAGCAAAAACATCTTTCAATGCACGCGATTCCATGCGCATTCTTTGCTTGACGAGTGTTTTAAATCTTTTTTCAAACAGAATGAATTGCATGAAAGCAGTAATTCTAGCTGCAGGAAAGGGAACGAGGTTGAGGCCGCTTACTTACGCTATTCCAAAGCCTTTGCTTCCAGTGGGCGGAAAGCCTGTGATAGACTACGTGCGCGAAAACATTTTGACGTGCAAGGATGTAACACACGTGTTTATTGCAGTGTCGCACATGAGGGAAGTGATTGAAGAGTATATTAGGCACACTCCGCACGACCACGTGCATTTTGAGACAATAGCAACGCTCGGGTGGGAGACTGGAGGCGACTTGAAAGCAATAGCAATCGAAAAGGACTTGAACGAAACGCTTGTTGTTGCTTACGGGGACAATGTGACGAACATTGACATGGAGGAGATGCACGCATTCCACAAAAAGCAGGGAAAGCTTGCGACAGTCGCGTTGTTCAAAGTCCCGTGGGAAGACGTGCCGAGGTTCGGAGTGGCTGAAGTGAAAGGAAACGGGATAACTCGGTTCGTTGAAAAGCCTGAAAAAAAAGACGCGCCTTCAAACCTCGCGAACGCAGGTTATTTCATTCTCGAGCCAGAAGTGCTTGAAATGATTCCTGCAAAAAAAATCAAGATAGAAAATACTATTTTCCCGAAACTTGCCGAGGAAGGCGAGCTCGCCGGCTTCGTCTACCATCCCAAGCACTGGCTTGATGTTGGGACGATGGACGCTTACAGAAAGGCGAACAGGATGCTGGAAGGGATACTGCCTCCGCCTTGAATTTGATTACGCGTCAAAAAAGATTTTTATTTTCTTCGACCCAGCCTGCGAGTTTTTCCACTCCGGCAAGAGGGGAAATTTTCGGCTTCCAGTTTAATTCTTTGCTTGCTTTTGAAATGTCTGAAATATAGACTTTCTGGTCGCTTGGCCGCCAGCCTGCAAAAGAAGGGCTTAACTTGACTCCTGTTTCATTCTCTAAAATGCTTAGCAGTTCAAGCAGAGAAAGCGTGTTTTCAGGTCCGCCTCCGGCATTGTAAACTCCGTTCTTCACGCTTGAAGAAACGAACGAGTTGAACAACTCGACTAAATCGCTTACGAATAAAACGTCTCGGACTTGCTTCCCGTCTCCGAAAATAGTCACCGGCGTTCCAGTGATTGCGGCGATAGCAAACCAAGCAACCCAGCCTTGGTCTTCCAAGCCGAACTGGCGAGTTCCGTAAATGCAGCTCATCCTGAAAACGCCAGTCTTCAAGCCGTGAAGATGAGCGTAGTCTTGTGCGTATAAGTCTCCGGACAATTTTGAGCAGCCGTAAGGCGTATGCTCGCATAAATCAACGCTGAATTGTTCGTTGATTCCTTCAACTCCGGCAAACTCGTACTTTTTTTCTTTCTCGCGGATTTCGACGTTGTTCACGTTGTTTCCGTAAACCTTGTTTGTAGAGCAATACACGACGCTAACGTCTCCTGCACCGGATTTTCTAGCAGCTTCAAGAACGTTGAAAGTTCCGCGGGCATTGACTTCAAAATCAACCGCGGGATTTGAAACGGATGAAGTTACAGCGGTTTGTGCAGCAGTGTGTACAATGACATTCGCGTTTTTCGCAGCTTTCTCGAGTTCACTTGAGTTTCGAACGTCGCCTTTAACCAAAGCAACATTGCGGTTCTTTGAGAGAAAGTCCCAGTTGTACTTTGCGTTTTTAAGCGGTTTTCCGAGAAGTTCGCCCCTGCTTAAATTATCAAAGACTATTACTTCGGCGCCTTTCTGCGCGTAGAATTCTGCGACATGGCTTCCTATAAAGCCAGCACCGCCGGTGACAAGCACTTTCATAAAAATCAACTGCTGGACGCATGCATTGATAATCATAGCAAATTTTTGAATAGCACGGATAAATACCCGTTCATTACCTTTAAGTACCGCAGTTTTGAACTGCCTCCCTTTCTCTTTTCGTAGTGAATTGGCTTTTCAACTATTTTGAATCCTTTCCGAAATGCTTTTATCGGAATTTCCGGATGGATTTCAAAGCCCTCGCCGCGCAATGCTATTTTATCCAAGACTTTTTTCTTGTGAGCCCTGAACCCAGTGGTAACATCCCCTACTTTCAAGCCGTAAAGCAGTTTCGCGAGAGTATTGTACGACTTTGAAATTAGTATTCTCGTGAAATCAGAGTCCATCGCGCCATCAGGGCAGTACCTGGACCCGACTACGATGTCAGCCTCTGAAAGCCCGTCGACAAGCTCTGGGATTTGTTCAGGCACATGGGAAAAATCTCCGTCCATAGTAACGATTATTTCGCCTTTTGCAGAATCAAAGCCAGCGCGCAGCGCCCTGCCGACTCCGGAATTTCCAGTCCTGTAAACAGGCTGGATATGCGCGTCCAGCCCGCTTAGCCTCTTGAGAATATTGGGGGTTTCATCTTTAGAGCAATCGTCAACAGGAACGATTTCATAATCCCACTGTTGTTTTTTGCAGATGCTGGTGATTTCATTGATTATTCGCTCAGCGTTTTCACGCTCGTTGTGAAGCGGCAGGACGATTGAAATTTTTTGTTTCAAGAGCACCAAACCCTGAATTGTTTACTTTGTAAGTTTTAATAAAATAAACGGGCCGAATGGAAAGCCGAACACTCTTTTTTCCAGGCCGAACAAGGCGTAAGCCAAGCGGGTTGAAACAAACGAGGCAGGAAGGGAAAACTCGTAAAATGTTTGCGCGAGCTCCACTTTGAAACCGGTTTTTTTAACCAGGCGGATTAGAGAGAAATAGTCCAGCTTTGAAATGTGCTGGTCTCTCAGCGAATAGTTTTGCTTAGCCATGAACTTGTCGAACAAAAATTCGCCTAAAGGCCATATGCTCAAGTAATTAGGAGTTTCTACTACTGCAACGCCGCCTTTCTTGAGCACGCGGTGAATCTCGCGCAGGCATTTTTCCGGGGCAGTCAAGTGTTCTATCAAGTGAGTGCATACCACCTTGTCGAAAAAATAGTCTTGGAAACAGCCGAGGTCTTCAGCCCCTGAAACGAACAGCTTGGCGCTCGGAATTTTTTTCTTTGCGTATTTTACTGATTCTTCTGAAATGTCTGCTCCGAAAGCATCTGCGCCGAGCGCGGCTATTCGCTCAAGAAGCACTCCGCTTCCGAACCCTATATCCAGAATGCGTTCTCCTTTTTTCGGGGAAAGCTGTTCTAAAGTGTTTGCAAGGCGCGCGGCGTAAGAAAATTTTTGCGCGCTGCTTCCGCTTTTTATTGCATCTTCGTAATACTCGCCGTTGATATTCATGTATTTTTTCATAACACTGCCTCAAGCAAACGCGACAATAAATTCAAGGCGAAACCACGCAACTCACTCCACAACAGCAACAATACTGCCCAGTAGAGGAAGAAAGCAACCCACGCCCAAACAACCAGCTTTTGCTCATTTTTCAAAAAAAACCACGCTCACAAGGCTATTTTACTAGGTACACTTCGGCATTTTCTTTGCCAAACACTTTCTCGAAGTAAGCAGTATTGTTCAGGTTTTCGAAAATAGGGTTTTTACTTATTGAAAACCCTTTCCTGTCCATTACAGTGAAAAAAACGTAGCTTATCTGCTTTTCCTTAAGCACTTCAACCGCCTCTCCGACATCTTCGCTTAAATTCAGGTTTTTAGGCAGGTAAACCCTGCGGTTGAACAAGTAGACGAGCGGTTCAGTGGAAAAAACTTTGGAATCTTCAGGAGTTTGAGTCCGGATGAAAACAAACGCGTCGTAAACGTCGCTGCCGTAAAGGGTTTTCAGAAAGTCTTCAGAACTCGGGGGAGGAAACCCCACGCGAAGCGAAAGCGTTTGCTCGCCGTAAGCAATCTGCGAAGTTTTGAAGCTGAACAACCCGAAAAAAAGCGCGGGAAGCAGTTGGAGAATTATCAGCAGAATGATGGCTTTCCTCCACAAGCCGTTGTTTCTAGCGAGCAGTTCGCGCATTCCATTCGCGGAAAACACCGCGATTTGAAAAACTCCTAAGAGAGTGAAACGCAAATCTTGCGTGAAAAGAGAGGTAAAAATAATTACTCCTACGAGCCATAATAAGCAAAACTTTGGCTCGAGGCGCTTGAAGCCTGCAAAGACTATGCCTGCCAAGCCAAAACTCAGAAGAAACGGGCCGAGGCCACCTGCAACTCCGACTATTTTGTCAAAAAAGTAAAACGGAGCGAACTCGTAAGGAAGCATTCTGTAAGGCTTGTCACTGCCGAAAAACGAGTGAGGGTAAACAGGGTTTCCGAACTCGAAGTAATTGCGAGCGTACCACAGGGGAGCAAGCATCAACAGGCTTGAAACAAAAAACAATGCAACGTGGCGAAGCTTGGGCCTGAAGAACAGGAATAAGGGGAAGAAGGCTATGAAGAAAAAAATTGCGCCTGACGGCTTTATAAGCGGGAGAAAGCCTCCAAGCAAGCCGGAAGCGATAAAGCAACGCGCGCTCTTCTCCTTCAACGCGGAAAATAAAAAGTAAAACGCAGTGCCTTCGAGAAACGCTTCAACCAAGTTGAAGTAAGCAATGGAAGAGTGGGCTACCACGAGAGGAATTGAATAGAACACGAGCAACGCGAAAAAAGCAGTTTGCCTATCGAAAAACTTTTTTGCGAACAGGAATGCGAGCAAGCCACTCAAAAGGCTTGAAACTGGAGCCAGCAAACGCGCGAAAAAATCATCTGCGTTGCCTTCAAGAAAGTAAAACCACGAGTTGAAAACGTGAATGCCGTGCGGGAACGCATTGCAACAGTCAAGCACTCCATCCACGTTGTATATTGCACCTGACTCAAAAAACCATTTCGCGTAAGGAGCATGGTATAAAACAGGGTCTCCGCCTTCAATAGGGAAAAACAACGCGTAGTAAAACGCAAGGGCTACTTGCACCAGCACGAACAGCAGCACTGCTTTCTCGAAATTGGAAAAAGATGGAAAAACGAATTTGGAAATTTTAGGCACTGGTATTTTTCTTCTGTTCAGAAAAAAGAATATTGCTGAAAATGCGAGTGGCACTGCAATTGCGCTCGCAAGAGAAAAGCCAGAGGTTATTCCAAGCAAATGCATGAACGCTCCGATAAAAACGATTGAGAAAGCGCTTGAAAAAACGATTCGCTCGAGCGAATCTATTTTCTTGAATAAATAGTAGGACAACAAGTAGCCAGGAATAAAGTAGCCGAAAGCCAGTCCTATGAAACTCAATGCGTTCAATTAAAAAACCCCATAAAAAATAGTTGAGATTGGCCATTATTTTTACACTATCTTCAGCAAGTCCGCTTTCGTGATTATTCCTATTATTTTTTCCTTGCTTCCTATGAGCACTGAAGAATTGTATTTCAGCAAAGCGTTGATAACTGAAATCGGAGTGTCTTCGTCAACACGAGGAGGCGCCTCGTCCATCAATTCGCTTACTGCAGATTTTGACAGCGCGCTCAAGTCCCATCCTTCGCTCAGCTTGTTCATGATAGTCTGCTCTGAAACAACGCCGACAACGTTCTCCCCGTCGAAGACAGGGATTTGTGAAATGTTTTTGGACTTCATGAATTTCACTGCTGAATGGACCGTGTCGAACTTTTTGATCCCGAACACTTTCTTAGTCATGATGTCCCGCGCCTTCGCCTGCTCTTTCTCCTCCTCGCTTTCAAGCGCCTCGAACACCGCTTTAGCGTGCGAATAGCTCGGGTCAATGCTCCTGCTCTCGACTTTCGCAATCAAAGACTGGCTCACGTCCGCAAGCCTCGCCAATTCAACCTGCTTCAAGCCAAGCTTTCGCCTGCGCTTGCCAATCTCGTCCAATTCCGGAAGCATGAAAGAAGAATAAACAAACAACCTTTTTATTCGTTTTGGAATAAGCACTGCATGAAAAACCAGGCCTTGCAATCATTATCAGTCGAAACATATTCTTTAAAGAATATTTTTCCCACGAGGCTATTTAAATAAGAATAATCTTATTCGTAGCTGAGGTGGTTGGCTTCGATCGTAAAACTGCGGCGAATGGAAGGACGGCGTGGGGAAATCAGAATGGCGGAACGCGCTTGAGGCGCGCTTTTTTCGGGCCTGACGGAAGTTTTTCGCCTTTGAGAAACTTTTTCGTCGCGAGGCAAGTCGCGCTCTTGAGGCGCGAGGCCGCGCATCTGAATGTTGTGGGGAAGCCTGAAGACACTGCAAACAAATTTGCGAGGAGGCT
Source organism: Microcaldota archaeon (assembly GCA_016212395.1). Classification (GTDB taxonomy): domain Archaea; phylum Micrarchaeota; class Micrarchaeia; order Burarchaeales; family JACRGF01; genus JACRGF01. Next base: position 25,041 of record JACRGF010000009.1, on the reverse strand, counting down.
TCTCGAGGTTGACAGCAAGACGCCTGAAACTATAGACGGAGCGGTCGAGCGGCTGTTGGGAGAGCTTCCGAAAACCAAGAGAGAAGCGCTTGCGCGGCTGTTGGGAGAGCTTCCGAAAACCGAGAAAAGCGTTGCTGCGCTGAAGGAAAAATGGCGGTATGACAGGGACGAGCGAGTTAGGCTGAGCGCTGGCGAGGCGCATCAAAGAAGGCCTGAACTTGAAATAGCGCTGGAAAACTTGAAGAGCGACGTTATCAAAGCGTTCGGCGGGAGGGACAGCGCAGTAGTGCGAGCGATAAGAGGCAGGCGAGTGCGCTGGAACGCGCCGGCGCATGATGTTGAAGCGATCGCAGCTTTGCAAAACTGCCCGGCAAGCATTGAAACGCTGAGCGAACTGCTGTTTCCCGAGGCAGGGAAGAGCAACGGAGCGTCGAGGATATTCGAATTGCTTGAACAGTTGGGCAAGGACATTGACGCGATTTACGAGAAGGACCCTGCAGCCAAGAGCAAGAGCGAAGTGGCGTTGTTGTATCCTGGCTTGCGTGCTGTTGCAGTGCACAGGCTTGCGCACGTGCTTTACGAGGCAGGAGTGCCTTTGCTTCCTCGGCTTTTGAATGAACTCGCGCATTCGAAGACCGGGATAGACATTCACCCTGGCGCGAGGATAGGGGAACGGTTTTTCATAGACCACGGGACAGGAGTGGTCATTGGGGAAACTGCGGAAATAGGAAACAACGTACTCGTCTACCACCAGGTGACGCTTGGAGTAAAAAGACAGGAAATTGACGATGATGGGACAGTAGTGCGCGGAAAGAAGAGGCACCCGACAATAGGAGACAGGGTAGTAGTGGGCGCTGGAGCGCGAGTGCTCGGGCCGATAGTGATAGGCGAGGATTCGATAATCGGCGCGAACACTGTTGTCACGAAAGACGTTCCTCCTGACAGCATTGTTGCCGGAGAGCACACGAAAAGCAAGGCAAAAAAAGTAGCCGAACACCCGCACGCGTCTGGAGGATTGCGGTTCATAGGAGGCGAGGCGCAAACCAGGGAAGGGTTAGTGTTCGAGCCGAACGGCGACTGGCAAGGGCACATTGCAGGAGACGGGATATAATCAGTTGTGCTCGAGAAGAACTGCAGCGCGCGCATACTGAAGGAGCACACACCCTCCTTTTTTTATTCTTTTTGGAATATTTCTTTCAATTAACTATTTATATAGGAATAAGGCGTAAATTTCTTGTTGAGGGGTGACGCTTATGGCTGTCAAGCAGTTTTTGAAGTGCAATGTTTGCGGGAAAGAGTTTGAAGAGGCAGTGAAGACTGTCTGCGACGAGTGCTTCGGGCCTTTGAAGGTTCAGGTGAATCTTGAACAGGCTAAGGAGAAGCTGACGAAGAGCGTGCTCGCGCAGAGGGCGCAGAGCTTTTGGCGTTATTTCGAGCTGCTTCCGTTGAATGAGAAGAGGAATATTGTTGACATTGGCACGACGGTTACTCCACTCGTGAAGGCAGAAAGATTAGGGAAGTTGCTTGGCTTGAATAATTTGCACGTGAAGAACGATGCTGTTTTGCCGACGTATTCTTTTAAGGACAGGCCTGTGACTGTTGGCGCGAGCAAGGCTGTTGAGTTTGGCTATCGCGTGTTCAGCTGTGCTTCTACGGGAAATTTGGCTGCGAGCACTGCAGCGCACGCTGCGAAAGCGGGTTTGCAGTGCTACGTGTTCGTGGCGAGCAACATTGAGGAAAGCAAGATTGCGAGCATCGCGGGCTACGGGCCGACGATTATCAGCGTCGAGGGCATTTATGATGTTGCGAACAGGCTGGCGAACGAGGCTGCGGACAAGTACGGGTGGGCAGTGATGAATGTTAACGTGCGGCCTTATTACCAGGAGGGAGAAAAAACGCTTTCTTTCGAGACGTGCGAGCAGCTTGAGTGGAAAAAGCCTGACGCAGTAGTAGTGCCGGTTGGGAGTGGGAGTTTGCTGTACGAAATTTGGAAGGGTTTTGAAGAATTCGAGGAGCTTGGGTTTGTGGGGAAAGAGAAGGTTCGTTTTTATGCTGCGCAGGGGAAGGGCGCGTCTCCGCTTGTTGATGCTGTGAAGAACGGCGGCGCGATAAAGCCTTACAAGGAAGTGCACACGATTGCGAAGAGCATTGCGATGGGCGCGCCTGGGGACGGCGACGCGGCGATCAGGATTATTCGCGAGACAAAGGGAGGCGGGGAAAGCCCGAGCGACGAGGAAATTCTTGAGGGCATTCGGCTGCTTGCGCAGACTGAAGGCATTCTCACTGAGCCTGCTGGCGGGACTACGATTGCGGCATTGAAAAAGCTGGCAGAGCAAGGGGCGTTCGACGCGAACGAAACAGTGGTGGCGTACGTTACTGGAAATGGCTTGAAGACAGTAGATGCCATTCCTAAAGCAAAACGCGCCAGCGTAAAGCCGAAGATAGAGGAAGTCGACGCGATAATCGCGAACGCGCACTTGAAGCAGTAGACTTGCAAAACAAGCCAAAACTACTGCAAAACAAATCGGAACCAGTCGAAACATTTTAAGTTTTGTTGATGGTCGTGAATGTTGAAAAAAGGTGAGTGATTATGGTTGAAGGAACTTACGAGAAAAACGCTGGCAAGTACGCTGAACGATGGGCGGGATACCCGTTCGTCGCTGAATTGGACGCGATAATAAAGGCAGTGAACGCGCGGGCGAGAGTATTGGAGCTCGGCTGCGGTGTAGGGCAGAACTGCAATTACTTGCAAGAGAGAGGCTTTGACGTTGTAGGCATAGATGTGAGCGAGGCAGTGTTGCACGAGGCGGGAAAAAAGTTTCCGAAAGCGAAGTTTGAAAAGAAAGACGCGCGCAAGCTTGAGTTCGCTGAAGAAAGCTTTGACGCAGTGTTTGCCATTGGCTTGTTTCACCACTTGAATGTTGACGAGCAAGTAAAAGTTGTTTCTGAAATAAAGCGCGTGCTGAAAAAAAACGGGGTAGCGTTCGTGGCAGCGAAAACAAGCAAGGAAAACGCAGAAAAACAATTGAGCGAGTTGAAGAAACTTTTTGAAGAAAACGGCTTTGCTGTTTCAAGCGCGTATGTTGACGAGAAAAACATGGCGAGCGAAGAGCACAAGCAAAAGTTCGTGAACGTGCTGGCTAGAACTGTGTGAAAAAAGAAAAGGGCAAGTGTTGCAAGCAGGCTGCCAGAAGGGTATTTTACCAAATGGTATACGCCCAGCTCCTCGCGATAGCCATCTTGAAGCGGGCTGAAACACCGCAGTTGCCTTGGCGAAACGTCAGGTGGCACTTTTTTCTCGAAAACCAAAAGCAGCAACCGCTTTTTGTAGTCGCACGAGTTTTTGCAAAGCCTGCCAACTCGCAGACGTATTCTTCAAGCATAATACCACCAAAGTAAAGTGTGCCTCGCAGGGCATGAGAATAGTTAGGATGATTGAAGTTTGTTGAAAAATAAACAAAAACTGCACATGAAGAAAAAAGAGAGGGTTTATTCTGTAAAGAATATGTGTTTCATGAGGCTATTTAAATAAAGAAGGAGCAATGCATTGCGAATTTGAAGTGGTGGTGCGAATGGCTAATTATGAGAACGTTTTGGAAACGATTGGCGGGACTCCGCTTGTAAAGTTGAATAGCATAGTGAAAGGCTTGAAGCCTGTTGTTTATGCGAAGCTCGAGTCGAGAAACCCGGCGTTCAGCGTGAAGGACAGGATTGCATTGAACATGGTTGCTGAAGCAGAAAAGAAGGGACTGCTCAAGCCCGGAAGCGTGATTGTAGAGCCGACGAGCGGGAACACTGGAATTGGCTTGGCGATGGTTGCTGCCGTGAAAGGCTACACGCTCAAGCTTACCATGCCTGAAACGATGAGCTTGGAGCGCAGGGCTTTGCTGAGAGCGCTTGGAGCTGAAATAATTTTAACTCCTGGATCAAAGGGAATGAAGGGCGCAGTGGAGAAAGCTGAAGAACTCGCAAGAGAAGGCAATGGCGTGTTTATTCCCCAGCAGTTCAAGAACGCTGCGAACGTGAAAATCCACCGTGAGACAACAGGCCCTGAAATATGGGCGGACACTGGAGGAAAAATTACTGCGCTTGTTTCAGGAGTTGGGACCGGCGGGACGATTACTGGCGCCGGAGGTTTTTTGAAGGAAAAAAACCCTTCAGTAAAACTGTTTGCAGTAGAGCCTGAAGCATCGCCTGTGCTGAGCGGAGGGCAGCCTGGACCGCATAAAATACAGGGGATAGGCGCAGGCTTTATTCCAGACATTTTAAACTTGAAGATAGTTGATGAAATAATTAAGGTGAGCGACGACAACGCGTTCGAGACAGCGAGGAGAATAACGCGCGAGGAAGGAATACTCGCAGGCATTTCAAGCGGAGCTGCATTGTGGGCAGCATTGGAAGTGAGCAAGAAATTGAGCGAGAAAGATGTTGTGGTGGTAGTTTTTCCTGACTCTGGAGAACGTTATATTACTACAGACTTGTTCAAGCCTTACAGGGCAGAAGGAGAATGGCAGTAGAAAGAAAATTACTTGTACCCTTCAATCGTCAAGCTGAAGTCAAGCGACTTAGCATTTAGAATTAATTCGCTTGTTGAAACAACATCTGCTCCTGCTTTCAAATAAGAAGAAATGTTTTTTTCAGTTATTCCGCCGCTTGCTTCGATGAGAATAGTTGAATTGATTTTGCGGATTGCTTGAACGATTTGCTTCACTTGCTTCGGAGTTCTGTTGTCTAGCATGATAACGTTCGGAGCACCTGTTTTTTTCTTTAATTGTGCTGCTGCAATTGCCTGTGCAAGCGACTCGACTTCAACTTCTATTGGGAAAGAAAAATGATGGGCAGAGCGGAATGAAGCACAGCGGAGAATGCATTTTTCCATTGCTTTAATTTTTTGCTTTTCTGTAAAACGCTTTTGCTTTCCGAACAATTCTGTTGCAACTGCAGCAATGTGGTTGTCTTTAATGAGAAAGCCGTCGCTCAAGTTGAGCCTGTGAGTAAAGCCTCCGCCTGCTTGAACTGCGCGCTTTTCAGAAAAGGAAATGCAGGGGTGGGTTTTGCGCAGCGCGCAAACGCGAGCTCCGAATTTTTCGACAAGCCTGCGCGTTTTTGTTGCAATTCCGCTTAGAATTTGAAGGTAGTTTAAAGCAACACGGCAGTTTCGCAGGATTTTCCGAACGTCCCCGCGAACTATGCAAACAATTTCTCCTTTCTTTATCTTCTCGCCTTCGCGTTTCTTCCACTCGAGCTTCAAGCCTTTCAGCACTGCGCTTGCTTCAGAAATTCCGCACAAAACTCCGGTTTCCTTGACGTGAATAAAAGCACGAACAGTTGTTTGAGTTGCTGTTTTTCTTATGGTAGCGCGAGTAGTAATGTCTTCAGGAGCAGAGTCGTCTTCTAATGCAGTTAAAGCACGCTCTTTTGAATGCTGTTCAAACTTGCCTAGAGAACGGTCAAAGATTGTTTTTTTGTCCACAGTAAAACGCCTGCTTGTTCTTTTACTTCACTATTGTCCCGTGGTCTTTTTTTCCTGCAAGCGCGCTTTTGACGCACTCCATGTCGCGTCCGTGGATGAAGTGAGTAACGATTTTTGAGCGCGCGATGATTTTGCACGCGACCAAGTCGAAGATAAAGTGCGTTCCTGCAGTGCGCTTGTCTGACTCGCTCGCGAGCTCAAGCATTTTCTCGAAGGACAGCTCGGCGTAGCGTTTTGCGTTCTTGTTTTTCTTCGGGTCTGAATCGTAAATCGCGTCAATGTTGCTCAAGTTTATCAAGCGTTTCGCGCCTGTTTTTTCCGCAAGCAACGCGGCGTCCGTGTCAGTAGTGATTCCGGGTATAGTGCCGCCCATGACGACTATTTTGTGCGTGACGGATGCTTCTGCTGCTTCGTCGAAGTCCCTGCACACGAGAGGGTACGCGACATCGCCCAACGCTGCAATCAGCAAAAGCGCGTTTTGTTTTGTTGAAAGAATTGCTGCTTCGTCTGCCTGGAATTCTCCTCCGCCTGCCTTGCGTATCGCGTCTGCGTAAGTGCGCGCTGCAGCGCCTCCGCCGGTTACTATGCCAATAGGCTCTTTCTTGCACTCGTCGCGCAAAAGCGAAGCGATGTTCTTAAGGAAAACAAGGTCTGGCGTGCCTGGGTTTATCAGGCTTCCTCCTACGGACAATACTATCACGAAAACCACCTCTAAAAACAATGCTTGAACCGCCGTATAAGTATTAAAAGATGCGTATTTAAAACATGTGTTATGGCACTTGAAAAATTGCGCGAAAGCGTTGCTGGAATGATTGAAGAGCTGAAGAAACGCGAGCAGGACCAGGATGAAATGCTGAGAGTAAACCGCGAGCTCGTGCGCGAGTGCTCGCTTGGCATAAAAAACGTTCACGGAAAAAACTTGAAGCAGGCGGCACAGCACGCGAAAAATGTGAATGACCTTGTGAAGAAAATGAAGAAGCACGAGGAGAAATTCGCGCACATCGCGTCTTCAGCGTACCAAGAATACGTAGAATTAGAGGTATTGCTGGCGATAGTGCAGGGAAAGAACATTCCAACGCACGAAGAGCTGAAAGCGCCGTTCGAAACTTACCTGCTTGGATTGTGCGACTGCATTGGGGAACTGCGCAGGGAAATGCTTGAACAGCTTAAGGACGGGGACAAGAAGAAGGCGAAGAAACTGTTCGAACTCGCGAACGACTTGTACGAAGAGCTCATGCCCATCCACTTTTCGAACTCGCTGTTGCCTAATTTCAGGAAAAAGCAGGACGTGGCGAGAATACAAGTGGAGCAGGCGAGAAGCGAATTGCTGCGGGCGCTGTAAAAAAAAAACTGCGACTGCCTCACGAAAAAAAATAAAACAAAAAAATTTTATTTGCTGCTCGTTATTGTTGCTGTTTCTATTTTCGTTTGTTTTTTGCATGGCAGGAGAAGGGTTGTTTTTCATAGTTTGACGAGTGAAAAGAGGATTTAAAAACTTCTTCCGCGCTATATTTTTTGTGGTGAGGTGCTTGAAATGGTGAAGTTGTTTATTCCAGGCCCGGTTGACGTTAGCGAGGAGAGTTTCAAGGCTATGAGCGAGCAGATGATTGGCCACCGCAGCAAGAATTACGCAGCGCTTCACGGCGAGGTTGTTCCAAAGCTTCAGCAGCTTATGTACACGAAGAACCGCGTGTTTATTGGCACTAGTTCTGCCACTGGATGGATGGAGGGCGCGGTCCGCAATTGCGTTAAGAAAAAGTGCTTGAACCTCGTGTGCGGCGCTTTCTCCGAAAGGTGGCATACTATAACGCGGGATAATGGAAAGCAGTGTGAAAAGCTTGAAGTAGAGTGGGGCAAGGCAATAAAGCCCGAGATGGTTGAAGAAAAGCTGAAGACTGGAGAGTTCGATTCGGTGACACTAGTTCACAACGAGACGAGCACTGGGGTGATGAACCCCGTGAAGGAAATCTCTGAAGTTGTCAGGAAGCACGACGGCGTTTTGCTGTTCGTTGACACTGTGAGCTCAATGGGAGGCGCTAAAATTCCTGTTGACGAGCTTGGGATTGACGTGTGCTTGTTCGGGACGCAGAAGGACTTGGCTTTGCCGCCTGGCCTGGCGTTTTGTTCTGTGAGCGAGCAGGCGTTCGAGAGGGCGAAAACAGTCGAGAACAGGGGCGCTTACTTTGATTTTATTGATTTTGACAAGTACGCGCAGAAGAACAACACGCCTTCAACTCCTAATGTTTCGCTCATTCGCGGAGTGAACCACCAGCTTGGCAAATGGCTTGCTGAAGGCTTGGACAAGAGGTATGAAAAGCATGCGAAAATGGCAGAGCGCGTGCGCGAGTGGGGAAAAAAGAATTTCGCGTTGTTCCCGGAGCCTGGATACGAATCGCAGACGCTTTCAGTAATGACGAACACGCGCAACATTTCAGTCGAAGACTTGAACACGAAGCTGAAAGCAAAAGGCGTAATGATTGGAAACGGGTACGGAAAAATAAAGGAAAAAACGTTCAGGATAGCGCACATGGGCGAAACAACGCTCGACGACATAAACGCGCTTCTTGCAATGATAGATGAAATACTGGGATTGTAAAAAAAAAAAAGAACTGGCGATAACGCACGCAAAAAAATAACAAAAAATTGACAGCGTATTTGCACTGGCATTACAGCTGTCTGATTATTTTTTTGCATGTTGCCTGCGAGTTTGTTTTGAGGTGATGAATATGAAGATTGTGGCATCTGACAGCATGGAAGCTGAAGTTCTCGAGAAGATTAAAGCGTTCGGGAGCGTTGTGTACAAGCCTGCTGACTTGAACAAGGAAATCGCTGACGCCGACGTTTTGATTGTGAGGAGCGCGACGAAAGTGACGAAGGAACTGCTTGCGAACGCGAACCAATTGAAAATGGTGATTCGAGGGGGAGTCGGCTTGGACAATGTTGACAAGGACGCGTGCAAGGAAAAAGGAGTGAAGGTGCTTAACACTCCGGGCGCGAGCAGCAACGCTGTCGCCGAACTCGTAGTTGGCTTGATGGTTTCGCTCATGCGCAACGTCGTGAAAGGCCATGACCAGGTGAAGGCTGGAGTGTGGGACAGGAAAATGCTTACTGGAAAAGAAATCCAGGGAAAAACGCTAGGGTTGATAGGATTAGGCAGGATTGGAGGCCTTGTTGCTGAAAAAGCGCGAGCGCTTGGAATGAACATAATAGCTTTCGACAAGAACGTTTCAAACGTGAACGGAGTGAAAATGGTCGGAAGCCCGGACGAGATTTTCGCGCACGCAGACGTGATAAGCCTGCACGTGCCGGCGACAGGCGAAACAATAGGCATGATAAACAAGCAGTCGATAGCGAAAATGAAGGACGGCGTTTACATAATCAACACCTCGAGAGGAGCAGTCATCAATGAGGCGGACTTGAGCGAAGCGCTCACAAGCGGGAAAATCGCCGGAGCAGCGCTTGACGTTACGGCGAAAGAGCCTCCTGAAGGCCCTATCCTCCAAGCGCCGAACGTCATCTTCTCTTCGCACGTTGGCGCGAGCAGCATTGAAGCACAGCTGCGCATTGGAGGAGAGCTCGTAAAACTGCTTGAAGAAAACTTTGCGAAATAAAAAAAAAAAAACTAATGGGAAAAATAACAAGTAAAAAAATAACACGCACAAACAATAAACAAAAAATTCATGTGTTGTTTTGAATGTTTGTTCGTGCGTTGTTTGTTGGTGTTTGGAAATGCTTGACTTGAAGATGGTGAGGGAACAAGCTGATTTTGTAAAGGAAAAACTGTCAACTCGGGGAGTGGACGGAAAAATTGTCGACGCTATTCTCGAGCTGGATAAGCAATGGCGCGAGTTGAAGACTGAAGGCGACCAACTGCGAGCGGCGAAGAACAAGATTAGCCTGGAGATTGCCGAGAGGAAAAAGCAGAAAAAAGACGCTTCAGACTTGATGAAAAAACTCGCAGGCGTCCCGAAGAAAATAAGCGAGAATGAAGAGGAGGCTGGAGCGCTTGAAAAGAAAATGAATGGACGGCTTCTTCTCTTGCCTAACCTCCCGCACGAAAGCGTTCCTGAAGGAGAGGATGAGAATGGAAACGTTGAAGTACGCAAGTTTGGAGAGCCTCGCGAAATAGGCTTCAAGCCGCTCACGCACTATGAGTTGGGGGAAAAACTGGGGTTGCTTGATTTCGAGCGCGGAGTAAAATTAGGAGGCCACCGCTTTTGCGTTATGAAAGGCGAGCTTGCAGCGCTCGAGCGCGCAGTAACGAGCTTTTTCCTGGACGTTGCAGTAGAGCGGGGTTATACAGAGCATTGGGTTCCTTACTTGGTAAAGCCTGAGATAATGCAGGGCACTGGGCAACTGCCTAAGTTCGAGGAAGAGCTGTACAAGTGCGAGCGTGACGGGCTTTACCTCATTCCAACTGCTGAAGTGCCGTTAACTAATTTGCACGCGAACGAAATATTGGAGGAAGCGGAATTGCCGAAGAATTACTGCGCGTTCACGCCTTGCTTTCGCAGGGAAGCAGGCGCTTACCAGAAGGACATTAAGGGAATGATGAGGCAGCACCAGTTCGACAAAGTAGAGCTGGTGAAAATAACAACTCCTGAAACTTCGTTTGAAGAATTAGAGGGAATGGTTGAAGATGCGGAGGAAGTGCTGAAAAGGCTGGAACTGCCTTACAGGGTAATGCAGTTGTGCGCTGGAGAAATGGGCTTTTCTTCCGCTAAAACTTACGACGTTGAAGTATGGCTTCCGAGCCAAGGGAAATACAGGGAAATTTCCTCGTGCTCGAATTGCACTTGTTTTCAAGCGTGCAGGATGAACGCGCGCTTCCGCAGAAAAGGAGGCTTGGAGTTCGTGCACACGCTCAACGGAAGCGGAGTCGCGGTAGGCAGGACGGTAATAGCAATAATGGAGAACTGCCAAAATAAAGACGGAACTATTTCTGTGCCGAAAGCTTTGCAGAAGTACTTGAACGGAAAAAAGAAAATAGGATAGAAGTTGAACTTGAAAAGAGGTGTTGTTCATGGCGGGGGAACAAGAACTGGCGAGGCTTCTTGAAGGGAACAAAAAGTTTGTTGAAAAAGCTGATGTTGAAAAGCTCAAAGAGCTGGCTAAAGGCCAGAAGCCGTACGCAGTAATAGTAGCATGCAGTGATTCGCGCGTTGTTCCTGAAAAGATTTTCAACGCTGACTTGGGCGAATTGTTTGTAGTGAGAGTTGCCGGCAACATTGCGTGCGAGAGCGACGCGCTGGGTAGCATTGAGTACGCGGTCGAGCATTTGGGCTGCCAGTTGGTGGTTGTCTTGGGGCACTCGTGCTGTGGAGCAGTTACTGCTGCGTGCAAGCGGGCTGAAGGCCACAATGATGAGGGGAGCATTACGAGCATTCTCAAGAAAATCAATCCTGCAGTGGTGAAAGCGAAAATGAAGGTGGACAGGATGGGCGGAAGCCTCGTTGACGAGGCGATAGTTGAGAACGTGATGAACCAAGTGGAGAACATTGTGGACTGCAGCCAAATAGTGCGCACGAAAGTAAGGGAGGGAGTAGTGAAAGTGAAAGGCGCAGTGTACGACTTGCAGACAGGCGAAGTGAAAACCGTTTAGGAAAAAAAAAATCGAAACAACCACAAAACCATTCAAAACCACCACAAGCAAAACCCATGAAGCAAAATAACTGCAAAACGATTCAGAACCACCGAGGCAAAACCAGTCAAAACTACTGCGTATGCATGCTATTTTTATGTGTGTTAGCGTAAAAATTAGTTTGAAGGTAGAATGCAATGGGCGAGAAGAGCAAGGCGAAGTATTCGTTGAGGAAGCAGATGCGGAAGCTGGCTGAAGTCAGGGGCAGTGGAACTGAGTTGATTTCTGTTTACATTCCTCCAAAGTACCCGATTGCTGAAGTGAGCAACAAGCTGAAGAACGAGTACGGGCAAGCAGCGAACATCAAAAGCAAGGGCACGCGCACGAACGTGTTGAGCGCGCTTGAGAAGATAATGCATTACTTGAAAATGTTTCGAGAGCCTCCTGAAAACGGCATAGCAATTTTCTGCGGAAACATTTCAAGCGAGCCTGGAAAGCCGGACGTTGAATTGTTTTCAGTAGTGCCTCACGAGCCCGTGAACGTGCAGACGTACAGGTGCGATTCCGTATTCTTTCTCGAGCCTCTCGAGTACATGCTTGAGGCGAAGGACTCGTACGGGCTTGTAGTGATGGACGGCAGGGACGCGACCGTCGCGCTGTTGAAAGGAAAAGTGACTAAAATAATCAAGAGGATACACTCGCTCGCGCACGGAAAACACCACAAGGGAGGGCAGTGCCTCGCAGCAGGAACGCTTTTGACAAAGAAAGACGGCGCTTCTTTGCCTGCGCATAAGGTAAAGAAGGGGGATGCGGTCGTATGCTTTGATTTCGCGAGTAATAAATTAACAGTAGAAACCTGCGCTGCTGTCTTTAAGCGACGTGCAAAAAAAGCATATCGATTGAATACGACGCAGATGAAGCATGAAATAATTGCAACGCCGGAACACGTGTTTTTTGTCCTAAACGCGAATAAACGCATAACAGAAAAATATGTTGATGAACTACAAGTAGGGGACATGCTGTTATCTGCAGATGGCGCTGGCGAATATGCGCCTATTGAACTCTGCAAGAAAGAGGAAGTGAAACCTGATGGATTTTTCTATGATTTAACGATCCCAAACAATGAAAATTTTGTTGCAAACGGGCTGATCGTGCATAATTCCGCCAACAGGTTCCAGCGCTTGATTGAGGAGGAGACTGAAAAGTATTACAAGAGAGTGGGGGAAGGCGTTGACGAGGCGTTCATGAACGTGCAGGGCTTGAAGGGAGTTATCGTCGGCGGGCCTGGCCCGGCGAAAGAGGATTTCTTGAAAATGAAGCCTTTCAATTACATGATTAAAGTTCTCGGAACAGTTGACACGGGTTATACTGACGAGTACGGAGTGAGAGAGCTTCAGAAGAACGCAGGGGAAATAATTTCAGAACAGGAAGCTATGAAGGAGAAAGCAGTCGTAGAAGCGTTCATAAAGGATGTTGTGAAAGGCGGGCTTGCAACTTACGGAGTCAAGGAAGTGGAGGAAGCGCTCCAATTAGGGAAAGCATCGAAACTGCTCGTGTCTGAAGGGCTCGTGCTCAAGAAAGTTTCCCTCGAGTGCTCAAAATGCGGAGCGAAAGAAGAAAAAGTAATGAGGGAAGCGGAAGAAACAGAGTGCGCGTGCGGAGGAAGAAAACGAGTCGTGCAGCAAAAAGACGCGGTTGACGAGCTGCTCGAGCTTGCTGAAAAAGCGAACGTTGAAGTGGAAGTGATAAGCACTGACACGAACGAAGGAGCGCAGTTCTTCAAAGGATTTTACGGAATAGGCGCGCTGCTGAGGTACAGGTAAATGCTTTAAATGAGTGGCTGATAATTGTTTAAGGGGGGATTGTTATGGGCATTAGCGAGAGTGACGTGACGAAGTCTATAGTTGAGGGTTTCGCGCGGGATTTCGTGGAGTACTCGTCGAGCGATGTTATCGTCGTCGGCGCAGGGCCGTGCGGAGTGACTGCTGCAATGCTTCTCGCGAGGGAAGGCGCGAAAACGCTTTTGCTCGAGCGGGACATTGAGCCTGGCGGGGGAATGTGGCAGGGTGGAATGCTGTTTCCGAAAATGATTGTTGAAAAGCCCGCGGACTTGTTCTTGAAGGCGTTCGGCGTGGAAATGGCGCAGGACGCGCGCGGGTTTTCGATTGCTGACAGTTACTACGTGACTGCGAAGCTTCTCGCGAACGCGTACGAGTTCGGCGCGAAAATGTTCAACTCGATAAGCGTACAGGACGTGATTTACCGAGAGGACGGGCTGCACGGCGTGGTGGTTAACTGGACGCAAGTCGCGCACAGGACTGCGGATTGCGTTGACCCGCTCGCGCTCGAGTCGAAAGTCGTGATAGACGCTACGGGGCACAACGCAGAAGTGGCGCGAGTAGTAAACGAAAAAATAGGCTTGAAGAACGGCTTCGTCGGGCGTGAAGGCAGCATGTGGGTGGACAAGGCAGAGGAAGCAGTCGTCGAAGCAACGCGCGAAATTTACCCAAACTTGATCGTCGCGGGAATGGCTGCAAACTCCGTGGCTGGAAGGCCGAGAATGGGGCCAGTGTTCGGCGGAATGTTTTTGAGCGGAATAAAGGCAGCCAAGCTCGCGCTCGGGAAAATAAACGGCGGAAAATTCACGAAAAACAACATTTCAAGGGAAATAATGGAAGCGGTAAGCACGGAGTAAGAACGCTGCAAAACACGCGCGAAAAAAAAACAAAACCGTTGTTGCATCACGAAAAAAATGAAAAACTCCAATGAGCAAAACTAAATTATTTTTTTCGTGCGCAATAGTTGCAGAAATTAGTTGCTTCTGTTCACTTTAAGCATTTCTTCAATCAATTCGCGCATTCTCGCAGCAATTTTTTCTTCCACTTTCACTTCGAATTGTTTTTTCTCAAGTGAAGCGATGAGGCGTCCGGCAATTATTTTTTTCATGTTCCTGCACAATGCAGACTCCATTTTGTAAAAGTTTTTTCCTGGGTTTTCTTTTTTCAAGCGGTAGCAAATGCCTTCTTCCGTAGCGATGATGAACGCTTTCGCGCTCAGCCCTTTCGCCTTGTGAAGCATGCCGTTCGTGCTTAAAATATAGTCGGAGATTGCCTGCACTTCAGGAATGCATTCAGGGTGCGCAAGCACAAGGGCATTAGGGTGTTCTTCCTTGAGCAGCTGCACGTCTTCGAGGAGAATTGAGTGGTTGTGGACGATGCAGTGGCCTTCTCGAGGCAACGGAATTATTGTTTTTTCAGGAAGTTGCTTCTGCACATAGTACGCCAAGTTCTTGTCAGGCCCGAAGAGAATGTCTTTTTCCTTGAATCGCCTGATGACGTTGACGGCGTTTGCTGAAGTGCATAAGGCGTCCGCATGAAACTTTGCTGAAGCGAGAGTGTTGATGTAAAGCACGACGGGCGCGCCAGAATGTTGCTTCTTTGCTTCAATCACTGTCGCTGGCGGGAGCATTGCAGCCATTGGACAGCACGCAGTATTGTCAGGGTGGAGAACGAGCTTTTCAGGGTTGAGCGCAGCTGCTGCTTCGGCCATGAAGTCAACTCCGCAGAATACTATTGTCTTTGCAGTTGTTTTTTTCGCGTTCAAGCACAAGTCAAGGCTGTCGCCCACGAAGTCTGCAGCGTCCTGAATTTCAGGAAGCTGATAGTTGTGCGCGAGAATAACCGCGTCTTGCTGTTTTTTCAATTCGAAAATGCGTTGTTGGATTTCGTTCATGAAAATTCACGCGTCCGTGTTGTTTTGTTTTGGGGTTTGGAAGTTTCGAGCAGTTTTGTTTCGACTTGTTTTGCTTTCGTTGGTTTTGAAGTTTTGCAGTTTTGGGGTTTAAGGTTTCGTAGTTTGGAGTTTGGACTTGTTCTGCTTCCGTTGGTTTTGAGGTTTGAAGTTTTGTTGGTTGCTCGTTCACGCGCCTGTTTTTTTCGTAACATTCCTCATGAAAATCTGGAACTCGAGCGTTTTTCCAGCGAGCGGGTTGTTAAAGTCAAGCACTGCATGCGTTTCGTTAACTCCGAAAATGCTTATGGGAGTCGCGCTTCCGAGCAATACTTCGCCAGTCTCCGCATTTATCGTAGGCCTGCGTGCAGTGTAGCGCTCTCCATTTTCAACGTTTATGGAGTAAGAGAACGATTCGTTTGAAACTGAAGTTATTTTCGCTGAAACGTGCTCGATGTACACTACGCTCGTTGCAGTCGGGTTGAGGGGGACAGTGAAATAACGAATGCTGAACGCCTTGCCTTCAGACGGGTCGCTCCTGAAAACTACCGAATCGTTTGAAACGCTTAGGATGAAAACGTTCCAGAACCCGACTTTAATGCTGTCGTTTTCTTTCACTTCACCGTAAGCAGAAATGAATTCTGCCAAAGGCTTTTCCTGAACGCGCGGGACAGGGTAAGTTAATTCAATCGCGCGAGTCAAGTTGTCCCGCCTTGCCCCGTACGCGCGGTCTGGAGAGAGCGTCAAGTTCTTTGAATCGCCTTCGCGCATGCCCACGAGCGCAGCGTCAAAGTCTTTCAGCAAGCCGCTTGACTCCGGGCCCACAGTTACTTCAAGCGGAAGATAGCGCTTTTCCGGGATGAACATGTTTTCAGCTATTGCAACGTCTTGAATCGTCGTGTCGAAGACGCGTTGTTCGCCTTGAACTCGCAGGATGTAGTCGAACGCGACAACGTCGCCTGCTTCAACAATTTTTGCCAGAGTTTCCGGAGCTTTCTGCGTGAAGTAGCACGCCACAGCAATGACAGCAAGCGCGACAAGCAATCCAGCGAATAGTTTAGTTTTATCCATAAAAACCACCTGAATAATTCGTCAAACCAGAGGCTTATTTTAACGAATGGAAAAGTTAAAATGCTTCCTAAACTTGCTTTCAGGACTTGGAAAGTCTCTGCGAAAATGACTGCCCCTGCTCTCGCGCCTCGCAAGGCACGCTTCAACCAACACGGAACCAATAGTGCAAGCGTTCAACAATTCAAGATGCTCGCGAACGCCGGCATTTTTTGTTCTAAGAAATGGCGCGTTTGAACGCGCATCTGAAAATTCGAGATTCCCGTGAGTGTTTTTTTCTTTTTTGCTTTTCGTTGCGCGCTTGAAAAAGTTTTTCGCTTCAAGCAATTCTTTCTTGCACCGCACTACGCCGGCGTTTCCCCACAATACGCGCTGCACTTCGTTCAGGGTGGTGGGTGGAAAGGCTGGAGCGGATGAAAAAGCAGGAGGCGTGAATGGTTTTGCTTGCTTGCTGTTGATTGAAAGTTTCAATGCTGTTTCTGCTGCCTTGAACCCGAAAACAAGCGCTTCCAAGAGGGAATTGCTTGCGAGGCGGTTCGCGCCGTGGACTCCAGTGCACGCAGCTTCACCGCAAGCGAACAGCCTGCGCAAGCTAGTGCTGCAGTCCAAGCTTGTTTTCACTCCACCCATGCAGTAGTGAGCTGCAGGCTCTACTGGAATAAAGTCCTGAGGCAGGCGTATTCCACGCTTTCGGCACTCGCGCGTTATGGAAGGAAAGCGCGCTTCAAAGCCTTGCACTCGCGTCGCGTCGAGAAAAACCTTGCGCCCTGAATTCAACTGCTCGAAAATAGCCCGCGTGAGAACATCACGCGTTGCCAGTTCCTTTCCAGGCAGTTTTTCCGCAAACCTCTCTCCGCGATCGTTCACCAAGACAGCGCCTTCGCCTCGCACGCTTTCAGAAACGAGCTGGCCAGAGCCGGCAATGACAGTAGGGTGGAATTGCACGAACTCCAAGTCAGCCAGGACAGCGCCTGCGCGGAAAGCAGCAGCAACCCCATCGCCAGTGGAGGAAGCGGGGTTGGATGACTTTGAAAAAATAGACGCGTAGCCTCCTGAAGCGAGAATGCACGCGTCGAACGAAATAAAATCAATTGCGCATTTGCGTTCTACGAAAGCGCCAACGCACTCTTTGCCTTCAACAGCAAAGTCAACGAGAAAGCCTTTCTCGAAACAAACGTTTTCCTCTCGGGCAAGATTGCGCATGAAACGCGTAACGTGCTTTCCAGTCTCGTCCCCATGAGAATGAAGAATGCGCTTTCTGCTGTGCGCTGCCTCCAAGCCAAAAGAAAGAAGCCGCGTGTTTTCACTTGCAGAAGAAGCAGCACCATAAAGTTTTTCCTTGCCGAACAGAGCGCCAGCAGCACGTTTTTCCCTGTCGAACGGAGCGCCCAAATCAATTAACTCGCTTATTCTTTCCTTTCCTTCGCGCACGAGCAGCTTAACAGCTTCCTCGTCGCACAAGCCAGCGCCTGCCTGGATAGTATCGCGTTCGTGAAGCGAAAGCGAATCGCTTTCATCCAACGCGCACGCTATCCCGCCTTGCGCTTTAGAAGAACAGCTTTCTTCGCTCTTCTCAAGCACGAGGATTTCAGCTTTCTTGCTCGAGCGCGCCAAGTGACGAGCAGCAGACAAGCCGGCAAGCCCGCTGCCAATGACTAAAACATTCATGAGATTAGTTCAGCAGGCACAAATAAAAAGAGTATTCTAATTCGACGTTATGCTGCATTTTCCCTTATAGCCTTCAGGCAGTTCAAGCAACGCGTAATCGTTGTAGAACCGCGTTTTGTTCGCGCCGGTTTGAATGAAAAACGTGTAGCCAGGCGCTTCAGCAATGCACTGCTGCGTTGAAAGCGTGCGGTTTCCTGAAGCGAAACACTTTTCACCGTCTATAGCGTAAGGCGAAACTTCCAAGCCAATGCCTGCAATGCTTCCTGACAGTTCAGCCCCGCAGTTGTAAATCAAGGCGGAGTGAGCTACAGACGCGCGGGTAACATTCATGAATACAGACGCGTTCTGGAATGAGAGCAGGCGGCTTGAAAACTCTTGCACGCTCAAGGAAGGAGGTTCCGCAGGCTGCAGACAGCCAAAAAACAATAGTGCCAATGCAAGAAAAAAAAATGGTTTCATGCTTTCCACCGAAAAACTGTGTTTAATTACTTGCTCATCACGCGCGCCAAATCACATTTCCTCAAGTACTCTGCATCGCCTTTAGCAGTCACGTCCAGTTCGTAGAACGTGCGGAATACAGTCGAATTGGCATCGCTTTGAGCGACGTAGAACGCAGGCAATTCGTTGATGTCTTCCGCGCAGGAAGCGATTTCTCTCCTTGAAGTTTGCACGCTTCCGTTAATGAGTGCTGAAGACTCGCAGTTTTCAGCATTGAAGGAATAGACAGTCACGTTCTTGCTCAAGAGCTTGAGCTTGCCTTGAATGCTTGAACTGCATGAGGTTATAAGCTCGGGGTTTGCAGCAAGGCGGTAGTCGCGCACTAGAAAGACAGTGTCGTGGCTCTCTACTCTGGAGAGGAACGAGTCAAGGCTTGAAGACGACGCTTGGTTTTGGAACAATAAAACTGCTGAGGACGCGAGCAACAGTGAAGCGAAAAACAGTGTTATGAACAAGAACGTCCAAAGCACTAAACGCGCCTTGTTCCTGTAAACCTTGTTTTTCGCGACGTACGAGAAAATCGAGACAAGCGCGAACAACGCCACAGCAACCCACGCGAGGAATACTGCCGCGGGCACTGCGAGCGCGCTGTAATTTTTCTTGTCAGCAAAACTCAATTTGAGCACTGTTGACAGGACGCCAACCACTCCGTTTACCCCGAACTTTGCAACTCCAAGCCCGGCGTCGAAAACATAGTCGTGCGCTTGCTCGCGCTTTGTCGCGATTATCGCCTCGGCGTCCTCGGAAATGCTTGAATACGCTTTAATGAAAACAGACGCGTTTTCAGGGGAAGTCTTGTTGTACAATTGAATGTCCAAGCTCGCCTTGCGCGATTCAAGCTTCTGAAGCTGGCTTTCAAGCAGAATGTTCTGGGGCTCGAGCTCCCAGTCAGCGCGCAAAAGCAGCACTGACGCATTGTCCCGCGCGTTGGAAATAGTTTTCGAAATAGACGAATAGTTTTCAATCTTCAAGCGCGTCGCTTCGCCCACGGCGTAAAATTGCTTTAAGCTGTAGTTCGCGCGCGAAAAGTTTTTCGCGTCAATGTCCCGCCTCACTTCAAACAACTTGCCAGTCATGTAGTTCAACTGCGTTGAAGTGTCAGGAGCGTTTATCACAACGCTCGCTGAAGCAAATTTTTCCGAAACATTAGCGAGGAAAACGCTCGCGTTCCCGTACAACGCCTCGTACTCGGAGTTCGTGCGTATTGAAGCCAAGTACTCGACGCGCTGTGAAGTGGTCGACTGTATTTGCGAAGCAATGCTCGGAACGCTTGAAATAGGCGCTACGCGCTCTTGAAGCAACGTTATTTTCGTGCTTAACTCTTCAAGCATTGACAAGTTCTCTGTAGGCGCAGGACAGAAGTCGTAGCAGGAAGGGCAGTCGTTGCGCATGAGCTTGTTGTCCTTCAAAGAATTAACAGCGTAAGTCAGCCTGCTCACGTCATTCTTCGACGCTGTAAGCAAGCCGGAAACATTGGAAGCAAGCAACTGCGTCGGGCTCGTCACTCCGCGCATCGCCTCAACGTTAGAAAGAATATTGACAGTATGCAAATCAAGCAATGACATTGCTTCCCCGTTGCGTATAAGCCCGCTTATGAACGGCTCTCCTGAAGAATAAAGAAACGGCGAGCAAAGAGAGTAGACTGACAAGCACGCAGTAATGCACGAGTTACGGTCAAAGCAAGGGTTGCGGTCCAAGCCGGTGAAACGCTTGCACGTGGACTCTGAAAGCAAGCCGTAAGTAGACTTCTGGTCCCTCGAAGTGTTGAACGCGCGCACCAAGCCAACAACTTCATCCAACTCGCTCGCGTTCGGATAATTCTTCTTGAAATAATACTCGCTTAAAACAGTGCTTATCTCGTCAGCGTCAACCACGAACGAATTGTTTTTCACGAGGAAATACTCTTTGCCCTTTACGTTAATTAGAGAATAACTGCCTGCTTGCGAGTCAAGAGAAGAAACGCTCACGTCCTCAGGCTTTTCATCGCCAGTAAGGTATTCCTCCACAGAAAACGCGGCAGAGAAAGAAAGTAAAACAAGCAAAACTGCAAAAACTGCAAACAACCGCATGCAAAATCACCTCAGGCGTCTTGGGGGAAACCAAAGGTTTCCCCCGAAACCCCTGGATTCATCCCCCTTCCTACGACGCGTTTTATCAAAACAATTCAAAACCCGCTCGCCAAAACAACTCGAAACGAGTCCAATCGCCTGACGAAAAAATTGAACGACAATAATTAAATAGATTGCGATAACTGCAGTTGCTTGAAAAACAAGAAACCAAACTCATTCCACACATAAAAAAAACGGCGAGCGCGCGCAGGGAAAAAGACAGCAACAAATTTTTTTATTTTTATGTGGATGGGGATGTTTCAGTTTTTAGATTTGTGGTTTTTAGGCTTAAAGCTGGGGGTTGATAAAAAAAAGAAAAAGAAAAAAAAAAGAAATAAGGGCTGTTTAAGCCCTTTGTGCTTTCAGCTCAGTTATGAGCTCATTCGCTGCAGCCTCAGTGTCAGCAGCAGAGTAACCGGCAACGACGATCGTGTCACCGAATACTTGCTTCAGCTTTGTTCCAGCAGTGAAGCTTACGCTTCCGCCTTGCAAAGCAGCGCTGGTCACAGAGTTCACGTCAGGACCACCGACTGAAATCAGCACGCCGGATGGAGTGCTCGAGTCCATTACGACCAAATTTTGGTCAAGTGGGTAGATGGTCACTGCGCTCAACGAACTACCGCCCGTAGAGAGAACTGCGCTTACTCCAGTCTGGTCAACAGTGCATGCTGCTCCAGCTGCAGTGCAGGCTCCAACGGTCTCAGTAATGTCCGCTACCTTAACTACAACGCCTCCGCTCACTGATGCAGACTCGCCGATTGCCAGCGGGCCAACAGTCGTAGCAGATGCAGATGCAGTTCCGGAACTCTTCACGTAGTACTGCGCCTCAGCGACTTTCTTCGCCAAACTCAAAGCAACAGCGTCCTGGGAGATCGACGAAACAAGCGAACCCCTTTCTGTGTAGAACGGAGTGTCGTAGTCAGTTGCAGTAGTCTGCAACAATCCGCTCTGGGTAGCCTGCGAGCTGTACCAGAATTTGTCCTTTGGCTCGAACTTTATGCTGTTCGTGTCGCTGGTGTTCAACTTGAACCAGAAGTAACCGGCTTGGTTGTTGCCGATATCTTCAGTCACGTTGATGTAACCAACGCCTGACGCTCCGCCAGCTGCGCTCGTGTTCGTGAAGTAAACGTGCTGTGTTCCGTCACCAGGCTCGAAAGCAACGTTTGTTGCTGCAGAGCCGATGTCGTAGTAGCAGCTCGTTATTCCGCTCGGCTGGTAGTATATCCTCGGCGTAGTCTGCGCAATGTCGTACGTCGCGAAGTGGACGTAGAACTTCTGCGCGCTGTAAGACGTCGGGCTTCCAACCGTAAAGTAGTCCTTGGGTCCGCTCACGTAAACGAGTGTTCCGTTCGCGGTAGAGTAGTCGTTGCAGTTCGCGCTTGGGCTCACTTTGAAAGAGCCTGCAGTCGGCGTTGTCAGCGTGAAACTCACGCTGTTGTAGTCAGCGCTTCCCAGCGTAATTCCGTCGTAGTTAAACTGGAATTTCGCAGGCGACGTTATAACGTCGAACGACTGGCCCTTCTGCAGTTTCAGCAACGAGTTGTCAGCAGCTTCGTTGGTCAACACGATTTTCCTCAACGTGTCGGCAGTCGAGTCTGTAGTGGAAGTCGAGTAATCCCTGTTCTTCCAGTACAACGTGACCATCCAGTTGGGGTTCGCGTCATCAACCTTCTCGCCACTTATCAATTCCAACTCTTGCGCGTAAACCGCCATTTCAGCCCACTTTGCAGCCAACGTGTAACCAGGGTTTGTCTTGTAGACTTTCACCTTCAGCTTCGTGCCGTCAGGCGCAGTCCACGAGTAGACAGACGTGCTGGACGGAGCCACTTGGTCCTCTTTGAGCTTCACTCCATTCGCGTCATAAATTTCAATTGACGCTGATGCAGTGCCTCCTCCAGAACCACCCGTCGGAACAGTAATATCCGCGAGTTTCACAGAGTATGCTCCAGCAGTCACGTTAAGCGATTCACCAATGTGGATGATTCCGTACGCGCTCTCTTTTGCGAGCTTCACCGTTCCTCCATTGAGAGAAGTCGTGCTGCTTGCCAATGCAGCGGACGGTTGCGTTAAGCCGGAAATAATCCAGTCTTCGCCCAAGTATTTAATGACTGTCCTGTGCCTTGCGGTTTCATCGTTGTCGCTCAAGCAGTCGCTCCAGTCTCCGTTGCTGCCTTCAGTGCCTGATGCAGTGTCCTTGTTAGTGCACACCGGAATACCGTAGCTGTCATGCGTGAACTCTATTTCATACGCAGCGTTCGGCGTTTGGCCTACGATAACGTTCAACGTGTTGTCGAACCTCGTAGTTGCCTGAACCCACAACCTCTGTTCCTCAGTGTAAGTTGTTCCTGAGTACGGGTCGCGCGGGTTCGCGGTAGCCAATGGGCTGAACTCGCTGCCAGAAATCTTTCTCGCTCCAGTGTCAGTCATCGGAGTGCAGGTAGTCGTTGTGGACGTCGAGCACACCGTGTACCTGTCACCTGATGCAGAGTCGTTTCTGTTTTCCAAGTCTCTGTCAACAAAGTCGCTTATTAACGTCTTGAATCCATGTGCTCCGGAAACTGTTCCTGGCACTGTAACTTCAAGCGTTGCTTTCTTGTTGCTGATAGGGCATGTTCCGCTACCAGATCCAGCTGCAACCGCGCACGTAGCGTCGCCTTGAGTCGTTGCAGTAATCGTTCGGCTCCTGTAAGCCAAGTTCCCGATTATAGCAGCGATGTTCGCAGCAGCTACACCGTCGGATGCCGCAGCATTCGCTCCAACTACGACTTTCACGACAGGCTGCCCGTTTTGGTTAACGAGTTGCTTGTTCAGGTACGTAACGTCCGCAACAGCGAACGACGCTCCGAGCAACGCAGCGCCTGCAGCGATAGCCGCAATTCTTTTCACATTCAATCCCTTCATGTTGTTTCACCTCGATTTATTCTGCCGCCTTTCACTGAGTTTCATAGGGGCATCGGCGCGCTTGAAAAAAAATGCGCGCAAAAAAATTACCGGCGACAGTACAGTGCTTGACGCCCAAAGTGCTTAAGACCAGCTAGCAAGTCAACAGGCTCGATAGCCGAGTCGGAATTGATTAAACCTGAAACGTTTAAATACATATCGAAAACCTATCAACAAAAGTTGCTGTATGAATGTTGAAAACACGTTTCCTGTCGAACACCACCCTTGCTGATTTGCGAACATTTCAGAGATAAGGCAGGCAAAAGCAAACTCACGCGAGTTCGTTTTGAAACGAACCCCAGCGCTGGAAAAGGAAGCTAAAGTATGAGCAAGTATGAGTTGATTGCTTGTTGCTTGGAAACGTTGCATGTTTGACGTTTGACGAACAAAGTGTGAACTACCACCCGATAAATCGGGTGGCGTCTTCCTTCATTGACGAAACGGTTGTTTCCTCTCTGGAAGCGTTACTTTCCGCAGTTCCTGCGGTAGCTTTGATTCGAACAGTGTTCTGTTCGAATTCGCTGCAAACCAACTGGCTCGCAGCTTTTGCAAGTATGTTTCGCGCAGCGTTCACATCTCTGTTGATGGTCAAGCCGCATGCTCGGCATTTGTAAGTTCTTTCTTGCAGCGGCATGCTTTGAATTGAATTGCAATTGCTGCACGTTTTCGTAGTATTCTCTGGGTTTACAAACACGACTTTACTGCCAGCTTCCTCCGCTTTGTAGCAAAGCATGTTCGCAAACGCATTCCACCCCGCGTCATTAATCTGTTTTCCAAAATTTTGTTCAGACATTCGCTTGGAAGACAGTTTCTCCAACGCTACGACGGAATAAACGCAAACCAATTGCTTTGAAAGTTTGTGAAGAAAATCACTTCGCGCATTACTCACTTTCTCATGCACTCTCGCCACTCTCAACTTCGCCTTGCGCCTGTTCTTGCTTCCCTTCTTTCTCCTTGAAAGCCTGCGCTGAACCAGCGCGAGTTCTTCCTCACGCTTTTTCAAGTGCCGAGGATTGCTGACTTCCACTCCGTTCGACAACACTGCAAACGCCTTCAAGCCCAAGTCAACGCCAACCACTCCACCGACGTTTTTTCTAGAGTTTCTGTAGTTTTCTTCAACAGTAAAAATGGCGAACCACTTGCCTGAAGACTCACGCTTCAAAACAAGCGTCTTTATTCTACCCTCGATTTCACGGTGCTTCCTAATAGAAATTCTTCCGAAAGGAGTAACTTCCAACTCGCTTTCAAGACGAAAGCCGAACTGCGGGTAGTAAAGGCTCTTCATCCTGTCAAGAGACTTGAACCTCGGAAAACCACACTTCAAACCCTTCTTTCTCAACCTGAAAATCCGAACCACTGAATTATAAACCCTGTGAGCTACTTCCTGTTGAGCCTGCGAATACAAGCCATAATCCTTAACCATCAACTGAAGCGCGTCCTTCGAAGGAAAAAAACCGAAATCATCGTAAAACTTTTTCGAATGCCCTAAAAGCTCATTCCACAAACTCTTCGCTAACCACAAGTGCTTAAGCATTTCCACCTCCTGCTGCTTAGATGGATACAGCCTAAACTTATACGCCCTCATCACACACTCATGCTGTTTACTTCGTATAAAAACTTTTAGAGGGGGGTGACAGCCGATGCGACCGCCTCATCTACCCGCACGACGTGACGCTTGACTATCGCCATGCGGAGTTATTTACTACAAGCGTCACGCCGTGTTAAAACAAGTAGAGTTGGCGGTCGCGAATAGTATTAAAACTCAGTAGCAGAATGGTTGAAGGCAGGCAGAACAGATCGTTCAAATTGCTATATATAATAATGCACGGGCGAGTTTGATTGTATTATCCCGAAATAAGGTTATCTCGAGAAATAAAGTAGGCTTCGTCGAAATACCTGAACTTATGAAAAAGCTTAATCAGAAGAAAATTCGGTGGATTGTAAGGGAGATGGAGAGGCGGGAGCTCTCCATGCAT
>JACRGF010000067.1 GCA_016212395.1 Microcaldota archaeon | reverse complement strand
TCATGGGAACTCTCAGAAACCAGAAAGGAGCAGGAATCTACGAAGTGCTTGCATCAATGGTTGCGACTTGGAACTTGCAGGGAATCAACCCGCAGGTTGCGTTAATTGCTGCAATGCGAGGGAGCAGCTAAACACTTACTTTTTAAAGCATGAGTTTGGCCCTTGGTGGAGTTCAGTATTCGCGACCATGGAACAACTTGTTTTTGAAAAAATAGTACATTGCCCTTAATTGTAGTTCGTATGCTGCCAACATCCTGAATGCTGGTCCGGCAGAAATATAAAATGCAAAATGCTCTGCGAAATTCTCGCCGGGATTTGAAGATGAATAATTGCTTATATGCCCAACTGGCGGGGTTGCTGCATCTTTGGTATAGGCAACAGTCACATCAAAGACCTTTTTTCTTTCTCTGTCTAAATGTCTCCAACTTCCAATGCCCGCATAATCACCACGAATCCCAAAATGATCTAGCGCGTGACCAAATTCGTGGAGGGCAGCTTTATGCCCGCGATTTTCATATAGCTCAATTCCTCCTTTTCGCCCATGCTCTAGAATCATGCGCCCTCCCCACTGGCCAACTCCAAAAAACCAGATTGTCCTTCCTCGCATAACAGTCATAAGGTCTTCGGGAATTAGGTACATGCTTTCTGCAACTGAAGTTATGCGTGGAGTAGCTATTAAGTCAGGAAAACTGTCAATTTTACCTTCTCTCCAGAGTTGAATATCATGGTTTCGGCACCACTCAATAAAACTCCAAACTTGCTCTTCTGCTGTTAGGATTTTATCCTTGAAATGCTTTGCAGTAGTTGGTTCGGGTTCAAAATGAGCGTTAAATTCCCTCAGTCGCCTGGCTTTTTCTCGCGCGTTTAGCCTTGAATCCAGCACGGTCGCTATCCTATTACGAAAATCTCTGGCAGGTATTCTTATTCTGTTCACGAAAAATAAGATATGACTACGAGAGTTTATAATTGTGATAGCGCGGGGGGTAGGTTTTACTCGCGTTCGTTCTGTTAGTTTTTTCTGAAAAAGAATTTTAAAGCGCAGGCGAGTTTGAAGAAAAAAGAAAAACTCTCCTGAAAAAAAAACTAGTATCGCTTGGGGAAAAAAAAGAGAAAACAATTCCTTGCACGCAGTATTTCCTTGTTTTTCTGCAAGCAGGTTTGCTTTACGCTCCGTGTTCTTTTTTTGTTTTCTGCAAGCAGGTTTGCTTTACTCGCCGTGTTCTTTTTTTGTTTTCTGCAAACGGGTTTGCTTTATTCTCCGTGTTCTTTCCTCAGTTTTTTTGCTGCTTGGCACATGTTCGAGAGTTTTTGCTTTGCAACGTCGCGGGAAATCATTTTCAACCCGCAGTCAGGGTTTACGAACAGTTTTTCAGGAGGCACTATTTCCAGTCCTTTCTTCAAGCCTGCGACGATTTGGTCTACACTCTCGACGTTCTTGTTGTGCACGTCAATGCACCCGAACCCGAGTTCTTTCGTGAACTCGTGTTCCTTCAAGTAGTCGACGCGGAAGCTCCTGTTCGCGAACTCGAGCGTGAACTGGTCTACTGGAAAATCAAGCAAAGCAGGGTAAATCTTGTCGTACTCGCCGTAGCAAATGTGGATGGCAAGCTTGGCGTCAACACCGCGCACCATTTCTTTTATCGCTTCAACTGCGAAATCGATTTCTTCAGGGCGAGTGGAAAAAGCAGGCTCGTCTATTTGAATGAATGAAGCGCCTGCGTTCACGAGCGCTTTCAACTCTTCATTCTCGATTTTCGCGAGCTTCATTACCGCCTCTTGCTTGTCTTTGTAGTGTTCGTCGAAACTCCAGTCGATGATAGTGTAAGGGCCAGTGATTGGAACTTTAATTCCGCGCGAAGTGTTTGCCTTGATGAACTTGAATTCCTCGACGAGTAGAGACTGGGAGTAATCGAGTTCGCTGATTATGGCTGGCTTGTTGTAGTAGTTGTTTCCCCACACGCGCACTGGCCCGTAGGCAGTAAAGCCTTTGATGCGCTCTGCAAAGTATTCAGTCATTTCAGTGCGCCGCATTTCCCCGTCGCTCAAAATTTCAACGCCTGCCTCTTCGTGCTCGCGGATAGTTTCAATGCACGCTTTGTCGAAAGCAGACTGCATTTCCTGTTCTGAAATTTTTTTCGCAGCGAATTCAGCCATCTTGTCCTGAAGCCACTTTGGCCGAGGGTAAGAGCCGATAATTGAAGTTGGGAATAAAACCATGTTGTTCACCTTGCTATACTGTGCTTTCGCGCAATTCTTTTGTTATTTCTCCGAGCGCGTTTGTTTTTTCTATTGCTTTCACGTATGGAAGCAGGCCCAAGCATGCTGACGGGCTTACGCCGAGTTTTTCAGGGGAAACGCTTTTGCCTGCGCGTTTTATTTTCTCGAAAACTTCCTTCTTCGAATCCTTTTTTGTAGTGCGGGCGTCGAGCACGCCGAGGCAGAGTTTTTTAGTAAAGTCGATTTCTTCAACTGCCTTCACGTTTGAAGGGAAAGTGCAGTCTATTCCGATGAGCGAGGTTTTGAAGTCGAGAAGCGCTGGAAGAATTTTTTCAGCGCTTCCGAAGTAAGTGGAGAGGAACAACTCGGCGTTAGTTGCTTTCGCGATCGTTTCTATTGCTTGCTTTGCGAGCTGGAGGTCGTCGCTTGAAATCGAGGCGAACACGAGCGATGGCTCGTCGATTTGGATTACTTTCGCGCCTGCTTGTTCGAGCGCGTTGGCTTCGCGCGCGAGAATGCCTGCAAGAGCGGAAACGAATTCTTGCTTGGATTTGTAAAAGGAATTCGTCGAGAGGTCTGCGAACGTGAACGGGCCTGGAAGAACCGGGCGAACAGCTGCACTTGTTGCTTTTGCCTTGTTGTAGTACGCTACTGCGACGGGTTGTTCCGGAGCGCGCAGTTCGCTTGTTGCTTCAGGCTTTCGGTAGTAGAAATTGTTGTCGAAAAAGCGGATCAGCCCGCCGAGCTTCATTCCGCTAATTTTGCTTGCGAACGGGGAAAGCAAGTCGTCCCACGAAATTTGGCCGTCTGTTGGAAAAGTTATTCCCGCGTTTTGCTGTGCGAGTAAAACTTCGCGCGTTGCGCTGGAAAAATTTTCTTCAAGCTGTTGCAGAGTTATTGCTTCGTGCTTGCAGTCGTTGATGGAGGAGATTACGCTGTTCGAGCGCGGGAAAGAACCGAGAGTTGTAGATGGAAATAAAACCATTAGGATCACGTTAGTAACGTTTTGAATTGTTTTGCAGTTGTTTCAAATTTTTGTTTTGGGTTGTTTTGTTTTTGAGCGGGTTGCTGTTGTTTCGTTTTTGGGTTTTTGCAGTTGTTTTGAATTGTTTTGCGTGAGTAGTGAGGGTTTTAGGTGGGGAAAAATATTTAAAATACTGTGGGGTAATAACTTTTGGCGGTCAGTGGAAGGAAGTTCGCGTGAAATAGCGGTAGCATGTGGTGTTTGCTAGTGGTTTGAATGATTGGAAAAATCGTCGGCTGGTTTAAGAAGGTTTTCGGAAAGCGGAGGAAGGTTACGCTCGGGTTTTACGGCGCGCCTAACTGCGGGAAGACTACTTTGGCGAACAAGATTTCAATGGATTGGATGGGCGAGCCTGTCGGAGAGGCGAGCGAGATTCCGCACGAGACGCGGGCAGTGCAGAAGGCAGAGCAAGTGCACGTTCAGGCGAACGGCAGCGCGCTTGACATGACGCTTGTTGACATGCCTGGGATTGCGACGAAAGTGGATTACAGGGATTTTTTGAGTTACGGGATGACGGTGAAAAAGGCGCAGAAGCGCGCGAAGGAAGCGGCGAAGGGAATAATTGAGGCGATAAAGTGGCTTGAGCACGTTGACGCGGCGCTCGTAGTGATAGATGCGAGCGAAGACCCGTACACGCAAGTGAACGTGTCTATTCTCGGGAACTTGGAGGCGAAAAGCATTCCGGTAGTGCTTGTTGCGAACAAGGTTGACAAGAAAAAGGCTGACGCGGAGAAAGTAAGGCAGGCGTTCCCGCAGTATAAAGTGGTTGGCGTTTCTGCTTTGACTGGCCAGAATTTGAGCGAGTTGTATAAAACAATTGGAAAAGAATTCAAGTAAAAGAGGAGGAAGAATAGTGTCTCACAAGTGCGCGAAGTGCGAGAGAGAGTATGCGAGCGGTTCGATAGAGTTGACTAAAGGATGCGCTTGCGGTGCGAAAGTGTTCTTGTATTTTAACAGTGATAACAGCGTGGAGAGGGAGCAAGTGGTGGAACTCGTTCAAAGCGGCGAAGCAGTGAAAATAGAGGAAAGCCTGCAGGGGTGGGTTGAAGAGTACAAGGCGCCGTTGTCGCTTGAAGTTGAAAACATTCGCGTTGTCGAGGACGGAGTGTTTGAAGTGAACGTCGGGTCGCTCATTCAAAACCCGCTCGTGATAGTAAAGGGAACAGACGGGGTTTACTACGTGAAACTTCCGAAAACAAGCAAAAGCAACGGCGAAGTAAAACTGTAGCGCGCATTGAAAATGCGGGTTTTAACTTATAACAAACCCGAAGAGCAATTCGACAAAATTTGAACGAATGCGTTCACGGACGGCTCAAGCCGCCACTTCGTCAAAAAGTCGGCGATCCGACTTGTTAAGTATTCGTTCGAATAAACGCATTCAGTTTGTCAAACAATATCCACGGTTTGCGATAGTAACGAGAAGCACGCAAAAGACGACAATTACCACACTATTTTCGTAGTCGGACACAGCGTTAATTATATGGAGCGCGTTAAGAAGCAGTAAACGCACCAATCACAGAATAGAAAACGCCTCAAGAATTGCGGAAATTAAGGGTCAGTGAAACAATGGCCAAACTCAAGAAACGATGAATTGAAGGCTGAAAATTGCGAAAGAATTGGAATTTAATTTTTACACGACGACATATTCTGGTTCACTGGAAAACTACTTGGCAGTGCTTATAAAGATTTAACGGTTTACTATACCGTTGGTTCTATGCCTGCAAGTGAAAAAACTTATTTCGAAAAAGCCGGAGTACGGATAATCAACGATGACGTACTTTATACGAAAGAGATAGAACCAAATAGTATAAACCTCATCGTAACCTCCCCGCCATATAATGTGGATATTAAGTATAACAGCCACGACGACAAAATTTCGTATTCTCAGTATCTCGAATTTACTAAAAAATGGCTAAGTAGGTGTTATGAGTGGCTTAGGCCGGATGGGCGTTTTTGTCTTAATATCCCTCTTGATAAGAATAAAGGCGGTCAACAAAGCGTGGGCGCAGATATTACGACTATAGCGAAAAATATTGGATTCAAATACCACTCAACGATTATTTGGAATGAAGGCAATATTTCAAGAAGAACAGCTTGGGGTTCGTGGATGAGTGCACGAGCACCTTACGTTATTGCCCCGGTTGAGCTTATAGTTATCCTGTATAAGGACGAATGGAGAAAAACAAACGATAGCGGCGTTTCAGATATTACTAGGGAAGAGTTTATGAACTGGACTAGTGGGGTATGGTCTTTTTCTGGTGAAAGCAAGAAGAAAATTGGTCACCCTGCCCCGTTTCCGGTAGAATTACCGCGTAGGTGCATTAAACTATTTAGTTTTGTTGATGACGTGATTTTAGACCCATTCCTAGGTAGTGGAACAACGCTTATTGCGGCATATTCGAATAAACGCAAAGGGATAGGCATCGACATAGACAAAACGTATTGTGAGCTAGCCAAATCCAGACTGATAAATGAAGCACATATTTGCAATTCCAAATTACTTGAAGTAGAGGTTTGTAAAAATGACCGAACCAAATCTTGATGAGGAGTGGGTTTCTTTTGCAAAGAAACATGGGGAGAAGGCATACCATTTAGTCGACCAGTTTTTGACTGATGTGGAAGAGGAGTACAAGAAGCGAAAGATTGACGAGTTCAGAAAAGGCGGAGTAGACTACCAGACGGCAGTCGTTAAAGCCAGGCAATCTTGGGTTGCTTATGTTGGCGGCCAGCTAGAGAATGTGATATTTCTTATTCTTGAGCCGTTTATCAGTAAGAAGGGAATAAAACTCATTCGTGGCAACGTGATAAAGGGAAACAATCTCTCCACAGAATTAGATATGCTACGCCGTGCTCTGTTAGTTCATTTCAACGAGTATTCACACCTACCAGATGCGGATTTGATTATCTACAAAACCAATGGCTCAAACGTGAAAGTAATTGCTATTCTATCAATGAAAAACTCTTTCCGAGAGAGATACACCGAAACACCGTACTGGAAACTCAAACTTGGCCAGAGCGAAGTTACGCGTAATATCAAAGTGTTTATGGTAACTCCGGACCGAGACGATGAAATATCAAACGGTAAAAAACCATCAAAAGCAAGAGTGATTCTTGAGTACGAACTCGATGGCGTTTATATCACAAAAGAAAAACAAGAGTTTGACGCTTCGGCCAAAGTTGGCAATATGAACGACCTCATAACCTGCCTTGAAGGTCTGCTTAAACAAAGGGGCTAATATGGCCGAACAAATCGAGATAAAAAACAGGCCGCTTGAAGTAAAAATACAAAAAGACTATCAAAAGCCTGATCGTTCGGATAAATATTTCAAAAT
>JACRGF010000066.1 GCA_016212395.1 Microcaldota archaeon | reverse complement strand
CCATCAGCTACGCGCGACAAGCCATAATTGCCGCAAAACCAGCACTTGCGGCCATGTACATACATAGCACTTCCGATAGTCATCGAGATAAAAATAGCAGAAAAAAGCTTAAATTGCTCCGCTTTTTAAGCAATCACCTTACTGTTTTCTCGCACGAAAAAAGAATTAGAAAAAATAGTTTTCTCGCTTTGAATAGCAGTCTTCAAATTCACGCAGTCTCACGTTAAATAGTCGTTTACTTTACTTTCGCGTACCCGCTTAATCTCCACCGTTGCCCTATTTTTCTTGAAATGGCGACTTTCGCGTCTTTCTCTACGCACACTTGCCTCTTTAAAACCAAAGTGAGCTTGTTCTTCTTCGCTTTCTCGACGAACCCAATGCTCGTGCTCGTGCCAATGCTCACCACGAGAGGCTCGTTTTCTTTCAACGGAGGGTTTTCAAGCCCAGGCCGGTCGAAAAAATGGTATTCCAACTGCAACTGCTTTGAAGGCTCTGGAAGCGTTCCAGGCTTTCCAACCATATTGCCGACGAGAAAATCAGATTTCGTGAGCGCAGGATCGAGAGTAGTGCCAATGGCAATCAAGCCGCCGGGCACTGCTTCCTCCAAACGCTCTTTCCCTGAAAACAATGCTTTCACAGTAGTAACAACAGGTTTGAACTCTTCCTTTCCCTTTTCTCCAAAATGAAAACCCGGGCGGGACTCTATCTCGTCGCCAACGCGAATTTTTCCTTGAATAAGCGAACCGCCTACAACACCGCCTGAAAGCTTTTCAAGATCAGCGCCAGGCTTGTTCACGTCAAACGAACGCGCCACGTACATCCTGAAATCCGCTTCAGGATTCTTGTGCGGAACGGGAATACAGTCATGCAACGCTTTCACGAGCAAATCCAAGTTCGCGCCGTAATTAGCAGCAACAGGAATAATAGGCGCTTTCTCGGCAATAGAACCGCTTAAAAACTTTCGAATCTGCTCGTAATTCTCCTTCGCCTTTTCAGGGCTCACCAAGTCAATCTTGTTCTGCGCGACGACAATGTGCTTCACGCCCAACACTTCCAAAACCATCAAGTGCTCGAGAGTCTGCGGGCAAGGGCACGCTTCATTCGCGCCAATCACGAGCAACGCGCCGTCAATAATAGAAGAAGCGGCAATCACAGTAGTCATGAGAGTTTCATGCCCAGGCGCGTCAAGAAAAGAAACCCTGCGCACGTCACGCGTCTTCCCCCCGCAACGAAGGCACTTTTCCTGCGTAGTCCACCCATTCTCATTACCGCACTTTTCACAACAACGAAAAACAGCATCAGCATAACCCAACTTGATAGTAATGCCACGCTTTACCTCCTCGGAATGCGTGTCAGTCCAAACTCCAGTCATCGCCTTAACCACGCTCGTCTTGCCGTGGTCAACGTGGCCAACAACACCAATGTTAACTTCAGCCTGCATAAAAAAACAACACTCCTAAAAACAAACACAAACACGCACGCAAAAAAAAAACTATTCACACGCAAACAACACAAAACAAAACTACAAAACTTCTAAACCCCAAAACCCCTAAACTACAAAACCTCAAAACTCCAAAACTTCTAAACTACTTTACTATCAGCACTGCGCAGTGCGCTTGCTGCGTCACGCGGTCTGAAACGCTTCCAAGCAACAGCTTGTCGATTTGAGACAAGCCTTTGCTCCCCAAAACAATCAAGTCAGCCTTGCTCTTCTCGGCAGTCTTTACTATAACGTCTGCAGGACGTCCTTTCCCGGCAATAATTTTCGCTTTCACTCCTGCCTTCGCGCACTCTTTCCGCGCCTTGTCTAAAACCGTTTTCTGAAACTCGAACATTTTCTCTTCCAAAATAATAGCGTCAGTAGTCGCGACGGTCCACGCGATCGGCTCGACGACATTAATCACGGAAAGCTGGGCGCCACTGCTCTTTGAAAGCTTCAACGCGAGCCCAAGCGCCTTGCCAGACTGCTTCGAGCCATCCAACGCGACTAAAATCCTTTCAAACAACAACACACCCTTACTTCTTGTCCTTCTTTTCGCCTTCCTTCTTCGGGAATAATTCCTCAAGCTTTTTCTCGCCTTCAGAAACTATTTTAGTGTTCAACTGAACGATATTGTCACTCACAGTGTTGCCGCGCACTTTCCTCTTCGCCCTGTCGCCCTTGCAACTTGACTTGAAGCCCGCACCGCTCGAAAGCAACACGCTCGCCCTGCGCTGGCCGCTAACGTCCTTCCTCATCGGAACTCCGTCCTTGTCGCTACCGCCCGTAACTTGAAGCGTGTAACCAACAGCACCCACTAGACCGCCATCGAAAGAATCCCCGATCTTCAAGCTGTAAAGAGAACTCTCCTTGCCCTTTTCAACTTCGCCTTGAAAAGACGAACCGTTTTTCCCAGCAACTACTACTTTCATTCAACTCACCACCATTAAAAGAAAAAAATGTTTTCTCCACAGAAGTTTAAAAACATATCAATGCCAGCCCAAAGTTTACGGCAGGACGGAGAACGCAAGTTTTAATAAGTTGAAAACAAGAATAATTTCGAACTTCGTGGGGTTCTCTCGTGAAGCTAAAAGAATTTGAAGGAAAACAATTGCTTGCTAGCTTTGAGGTTAGCACTTCAAAGGGACTTGTCGCAAACACCGCGGAAGAAGCACAAGCGAAAATAACGCAAATCGAGTGCGCGGAAGTCGCAGTAAAAGCACAAGTGCTAGCAGGAGGAAGAGGCAAGGCAGGCGGAATAAAACTAGTAAAGAAAAGCGAAGCACCAGAAACAACACGCCAAATGCTCGGAAGAGAAATAAAAGGCAAAAAAATCGAGCAAGTGCTCATAGAAGAAAAACTCGAAATAGAAAAAGAATACTATTTGTCACTCACAGTAAACAGGTCCGAAAAGAACGTCACGCTGTTGTTCTCTGAAGAAGGCGGAGTCGAGATAGAAGAACTCGCGAAAAACTCTCCTGAAAAAATAAAGAAAATAGGAATTGAAAGAGAATTCAACGCAAGAGAAGTGGAACGAAAGCTTTCAACCAGCAAGCACGCGCGGGAAATAACTGAAATCGCTGGAAAAATGTTCAAGCTCATGAAAGCAAAAGACGCGGAACTCGTTGAAATAAACCCGCTCGCAATCAGCAGAGGAAAACTCGTCGCAGCAGACGCGAAAATAATTATAGACGACAACGCGCTCTACAGGCAACCGGAATTCGCGCCTTTAAAGCAACGCGAGCTAAGCGAATCAGAAAAAAAAGCAAAACAATCAGACTTGAACTACGTAGAACTCGACGGAGACATTGCAATCATTGGAAACGGCGCCGGGCTCGTAATGGCAACGCTCGACATCGTCCAGCACTTCGGAGGAAAACCCGCAAACTTTCTCGACGTGGGAGGAGGCGCGAACTTCGAGCAAGTGCAGAAAGCAGTCGAAATAGTGCTCGAAAAAAACCCGAAAGGCATTTGGATAAACGTGTTCGGCGGAATAACTCGATGCGACGACGTAGCACGCGGGCTCGCAAACTACAAGAAAGAAAAACAAATAAAAGTGCCAATCGTAGTCAGGCTAATTGGCACGAACGAAGCTGAAGGAAAAAAAATCCTTGAAGAAAACGGGATAAGCACTCAAGACTCGATGGAAGAATGCGCAAAAAAAATAGTAGAACTTACTAGATGAAAAAAAGAACGTGAACAAACACAAAAAAAAGAAACGAAAAAACAACGACAAAAAAAACTCGCGCGAAAAAAAAATAAAAAAACGAACATGAAAAAGAACAAAAATGAAAACAGGCGAAACAAAAAAATAACTGCGAAAAAAACACGAGAACAAAAAAAAAGATGGGCGTGAAAACATTCGTTGTTTTATGCGTCGAATTGCTTGTTTCGTGCATGATGAACGTGAAGGTTGGTTTGAATGAGCGTACTAGTAGATGAAAACACGAGGGTGATAGTGCAGGGGATTACTGGCAAGCAAGGAAGCTTTCACGCCAAGCTCATGAAGGAATACGGAACGAACGTGGTAGCAGGAGTAACTCCCCGGAAAGGAGGGCAGGAAGCAGAGGGAGTTCCAGTCTACAATTCAGTGAAAGAAGCAGTCGAAGCACACAAAGCAGGCTGGAGCGTGATATTCGTGCCTGCAAAATTCGCGAAAACAGCAGCGCTCGACTCGCTCGAAGCAGGCTTGAACACAGTAGTAATAACAGAAGGCGTGCCAGTGCACGACGAGATTGAGATAGTAGGCAAAGCGAAAGAAAAAAACTTGCATGTGATAGGCCCGAACTGCCCGGGAGTGATTTCTCCGGGAAAATGCAAGATTGGAATAATGCCGGGCCACATTTTCAAGAAAGGAAGCGTGGGAGTAGTGTCGAGAAGCGGGACTCTCACTTACGAAATAATCAACGAACTCACGAAAAACAATCTCGGGCAAAGCACTGCAATAGGAATGGGCGGAGACCCAGTAGTGGGAGTGGACTTCCTGAAAGCGCTTGAATTGTTCGAACAAGACGACGAAACAAAGCAAATAGTGCTCATAGGAGAAATAGGCGGGGACTTGGAAGAACGCGCTGCGAAATTCATTCAAGAAAAAATAAGCAAGAAAACCGTCGCGTACATTGCAGGAAGAACAGCGCCGAAAGGCAAGAGAATGGGACACGCCGGGGCAGTAATATCCGGAGAAAGCGGGACTGCAGAAACAAAACTCAAAGCGTTCGCAGACGCGGGAGTAGAAACAGCAGCATTGCCTTCAGAAATACCGAAACTGCTGAAAAAATAAAAAGGAAAAAAGGGAATAAAAATGACGAACACTGAATGGATAGACAAGGAATGCAAGCGATGCATGATTTGCGTGCTCATGTGCCCAAAAAAATGCTTGAATTACGAAGACGACAAGATAATAGAAACAGAAGGGTGCATCAAGTGCAAGTTGTGCGAGGAATACTGCCCGCACTTTGCCATATTCGTTAAAACCGGGAATAAGGTGGCTGGCAAATGAAACTCATTCAAGGAAACGAAGCGATTTCAGAAGGCGCGCTCGCTGCAGGCATGAAGTTTTACTCAGGCTACCCCATAACGCCCGCGTCTGAAATAATGCATTACCTCGCGAAAGCAAAGCAAATCCAGTTCATAAACTCCGAAGACGAAATAGCTGCGATAAACATGGCGATAGGCGCGTCGCTCGCAGGCGTTAAAGCAATGACTGCAACTTCAGGGCCTGGAATGAGCTTGATGCAGGAAGGAATAGGCTACGCACACATGGCCGAAGTCCCGCTCGTGGTGGTGAACGTGCAGAGAGTCGGGCCTGGAACTGGAATGCCGACCATGCCAGCGCAAGGCGACGTAATGCAAGTGAAATACGGAAGCCACGGAGACTACTTCCCAATCTGCTTCTACCCGTCCACAGTAAGCGAGTGCTACAAGTACACGATAGAAGCATTCAACGCAGCAGAAGAATCACTCAGCCCAGTAATCCTCTTGTGCGACGGCTACGTAGGCCACTTGTACGAGACAGTAAAGCTTTCAGAAACAAAGTTTGAATTGAAAACTCGCGCGAAGAAAAAACTCGGGGAAGGCCTCGGGCATACTACCAGCCTGCTCAACAAAAACGGAGTGCCGAACACTAAAGACCCGAGCTTGTACGAAGAATACTTGGAACGCGCAAAGAAAAAAATGCACGACGCCGCGGAAAAATACAAGTTCTACGAGTACACGAAAAACGAGAACACGCGAGACTTGATAATCGCGTACGGAATATGCGCGCGCGTCGCAAGCGCGTTCACAGACAAGTACTCGCTCTTCAAGCCAGTGAGAATGTTTCCAATCTTAAGCGAAGAAATAGAAAAAGCAGCAAAAGAACACGACCGCATAATAGTAATAGAAATGAACGCCGGCCAATACTCGCGAATGATTCAAAGCGTTGCGAAAAAAACAGTGCACACGATAAGCGTGCTCGGCGGAACAATAAAACCAAGCAAAGTAAAACAAGCGCTGGACGCACTGAAGCAACAGCCTAGAAGCTGAAAAGATGGTGGACATGACTTGCAGGGAATTTCTTGAATACGTTGACTTGGACCGGGAGAGAATATGGTGCCCGGGATGCACGATAGGCTTGATGTTCAAGCAAATAGCGAAAGCAATGACTGAACTGCGCATAGAAAAAAAAGACGTGGTCGCAGTGTCTGGAATAGGGTGCACTGGAAGAACGGCAGGCTACTGCAGCTTCGACAGCGTGCACACGCTGCACGGACGCGCAATCGCAGTGTCAGAAGGAATAAAACTCGCAAACTCGAACTTGAAAGTCCTCGTGATAAGCGGGGACGGCGACTTGATTGGAATAGGAGGAAACCACTTGCTGCACGCGGCAAGAAGAAACACGAACATCACAGTAATCTGCAACAACAACGAAATCTACGGGTTGACAGGAGGCCAAGTGTCCCCGGAAACACAGACGGGAGTTGAAACGATAACAACGCCTTACGGAAACCCTTACCCGCAAATAAACGTCCTCGGAGTTTTAAAATCAAACAAGAAATTCTTTTACGCACGCTCGACTCCAATGCACTTGGAACACTTGAAAAACGTCGTAAAAAAAGCCATAGCGTGGGACGGGTTCGCGTTCGTCGAAGTGAAAAGCTACTGCATAGAAAACTCCGGAAGACGCCAAGGATTCAAAAACTCGTACGACATGCTTCAAACACTCAAAAAGTATAAAATAGTCGGAGAAAAAGACGACTTGAACGAAGACGAAATCGGAATAGCAAAAAGAGAAGGGTAAAACGCTGAAGGGAAAAAAAAGAAAAAGATGTGGAAAAAAAATAGAAGGATGAAGAGAAAACAAATACATTAAAGAAAAGCAAACAATGCAAAAAAAAGAAGTAGAATGAGGTAACGGACATGCTTCGAAAAATAGTTATTTCAGGGGAAGGAGGCCAGGGAGTAAAACTCATGGCACACGTGCTCGCCGGAGTGCTCGCCGAGTTCGACAACAACGTCGCCATAGACTACGAGTACGACGCTGCAGTAAGAGGAGGAAACATTACGGCAAAAATAGTGTACTCCAGCCAGCCGATAAAAAACCCGATAATCGAAGACGCGGACGTGTTCCT
Source organism: Microcaldota archaeon (assembly GCA_016212395.1). Lineage (GTDB taxonomy): Archaea > Micrarchaeota > Micrarchaeia > Burarchaeales > JACRGF01 > JACRGF01. Next base: position 4,831 of record JACRGF010000066.1, on the reverse strand, counting down.
CAAACTATCACGCCAAGGAAGCGACTTCCAAGCAAAAAGAATGGTGTGCGAAAAAGGAGTATGCACAGAAGAAGAAATCCCGTTCAAGCAACTCGCACTAGAAAAATTCAAAAACCCGAAAGCAATGAACATGATAGCACTCGGAAGGCTATTGAAAATACTTGAAGTAAACATAGACGAAGTAGACCTCATGAAAAAACTGCCAGCCAAATTCGTAGAACAAAACATAGAAGCAATAAAATACGGGTACACGTACAAAGACGCAGTGCCTTAAGAATGGTTTCGAGGTTTTGGAGTTTAGAAGTTTTGGGATGTTGAAGTTTCGAGTTAAGTCAACTGCAGTTGACTGCTCCAACTCATTCGAGCGACAAAAACGTTCGACGTTTTTGTGCTCCACAAAATCGAAATGTCGATTTTGTTGGACGCATCGAATGAGTGGACCACAAGTGCTCAGAGCACTTGTTGGTCGACAACACGCGTGTTGTCGATGGTTTTGCAGGAGTTTTGAATCGTTTCGACTGGTTCTGAATTATTCTGCTGGTTTTGCATTGTTTTACAATTGCTTTAGTTGGTTTTGCTTTCTTGACTCCGAGTTTTCTGTTTTCAGTCTTGCAGTAAAATTGCAAACAATTAAATTCAGGTTTCGAGTTAAAATAAGGCATGGTTTCAGCACGCGTGCAAAGAGGACTTTACCACAACCCGCAAGTTTTACTGCGCCAAAGGCAAAGGTATGAGTTCGCAAACCGCAACTTGCCACGCGAAGGAAGAATAGTGGACGTGGGATGCAATGACGGGAGAATGCTGAAGATTTTAGATAATACCAGAAGACAAGTGCGCGGAGTTGACAAAAACCTGAGGTTTAAGAGAACACTGTGAATTCCCATTGAAATTTTCGACGTTGAAAAAGAAAAACTTCCTGAACGCTCTTGCGAAGGCATAACTTTAATGCAAGTGATAGAACACTTTCCAAAACAAGTCCACGCTCAAACGATTGAAATGCTGGCGCGAGCGCTTGCTTCAGGAGGAGTGTTGATAGTTTCAACTCCTAACAAGGGAGTAATTACTTACCTTGAAAAAGACCACGTGGGCGAAATGACTTTAGCAGAATTCGATGGCTTGATGAAAGAATTCTTTCAAGAAGTTGAAATCTACGCGACAAGCATATACGAAAAAACTCCACTGAAAATAATGCTCAAAGCAATAAGGGAAGCGATGGTAAAACTAAGAATATACGAAACTATCTGCTCGCTGACGCCACCAACAATAATAGGACGGTTCTCTCAACTAATGAGAAAAAACACGCTGTTCAAACGAATGGAAGAACTCGAACGAAACGAAGTCCCGCTCAACTTGATTGCAGTAGCGAGAAAGCCGAGAGAAACAAGCGAACGAGTTTAACTTCCCCGCACTTCCTTCATGTGCTCTACTCTTTTCTCCACTAGTTGCTTGGTTCCAATGTCTTTCCTGTGAAACAATTTCCCTTTCACGCAAGCGCATGCTTTTTCAGAAGTTGCCTCTGCTTCCTCAATAGAAGCGCCCACGCCTAAAACTCCTACTGCACGCGAACTGCTCGAGCGCACTACTCCGTTCTCTTCACTCACGCTCGCAAAATAAACGCGCGCGCCTAAAGCCGCAATAGCTTTCTCATCTACTTTTATTTCCTCGTTCTTCATCGGGTTGTCAGGATAACCGTCAGGCACTAAGTACTTGCAAACAGTTGCTTTCCGCTCGAACTCGACGCGAGACAAGCGCCCTTCACTCATCTGCGCAAGCAACTCTACATAATTAGTCTTCAGAATTGGAAGCACGTTCATCGCTTCAGGATCACCGAAGCGAGAGTTGAACTCTATTACTTTCGCACCGTCGCGCGTGAGCATGAATTGCCCGTACAACGAACCCTTGTAAACAACGCTTTCAGAAGCAAGCGCGCGAATAGTCTTCCTCATTATTTCAACTGCCTCGTCGTAATCAGCTTGCTTCATGAATGGAAGAAGATTTCCAGCATTAGTGTAACTGCCCATCCCGCCCGTATTTCCGCCAACATCGTTTTCAAACGCGCGTTTGTGGTCTTGAACGCACGGCATTCCCACAACGTTCTTGCCGTCAACGAAAGCCTGCAAAGTAAACTCTTCACCAACCAACCTTTCTTCAATTACTACCTCGCCCAAGCCGCCAATCCCGCTCTCGACAACTTCAATTGCATAAGCAACGCTTTCCTCTATTGTTTTCAAGTGCTCAACACCCATTTTCACTCCCTTGCCTCCAGTCAAGCCTGAAGGCTTTACTGCAACCTCATTATTCAAACCACGAATGCAACTCGCAATCTCTCCTTTATTCTTCTCGTTGAAAACAGCGAAAACAGGACAGCCGGGAATGCTGTGGTTCTTCAGCAAATTCCGCGCGAACGTCTTATCCCACTCCAAGCGAGCAGCAGCTTTGCAAGGAGAAGCACACTTTACTCCAACAGCTTCCAATTCATCAACAACTCCTTTCTGCATTGGCTCTTCAGGCCCGACGACAGCAAGCTCGACATTTTTTTCTTTCGCCCACTTTGCAATAACAGTGCCGTTGTTAATGTCGCCTAATGTGAATTCTTTGCTCAAGCGCGCAATGCCAGGGTTTCTCGCTTTCATGAAGGAATACAATTCCCCGCTGTTGCGAACTATAGCTTCAGCCATCGCGTGCTCGCGCGCACCGCCGCCAACTAAAAGAATTTTCACCAAGAAATACACCTTGCACGATAAAAAAAATTATGTTCCTATTGCTTGTTTTTCCCCAGCCTTGTTTCGAGAGGATAACCGCCACGCATCCAGTCTTTAATCCCGCCCGAGTACTCAGAGACTTTCTCGAAGCCCAAGCGCTTTAAAATCCTGCAAGCATCAGGGCTCGCGTGGCACTCGAAAGACGCGCAGTAAACAACGATTTCAACCTTCTTGTCCAACTCTTTCTCTGCACGAACTTCCAACTCGTCCACAGGAATATTCACGGAATTAGGCAGGCGAACGCGCTCGAAACTCTCACGCGTCAACACGTTCAACAAAACCAACTTTTCCCCAGCATCAAGCTTTGCCTTCAACTCTTCCCGCAAAAGCATTTTGATTCCACCCACCAACAACCACCTGCAAAACCCAAAAAAAACAAACAAGCAACAATCAAACACGCAAACAAAACCATTCGAACGAACACGCACGCAAATGGAGAACGACAAATTGCCACGAACAATTTTCAACGCAGCCAAACCACGCTGAAAAAAATGTTTTCAATTTTTACAAGCTGCAGCAAATGCGCGTCTTCTCACTAATGCGCACAGGGTACTCGTCAGTCAAGCACGCCAAGCACAAGTCTTTCTTGTCCAACCCAATAGCTTCAACCAAGCCATCGATAGCCATGTAATTCAACGAGTCCAAGCCAACTTCCTTTCGAATCTCTTCAACGCTCTTCCTCGAAGCAGCCAACTCAGCGTAAGTCGGAAACGCGATGCCCATAAAGCACGGGGCTTTCAACGGAGGGCACGAGACGAGCAAGTGAACTTCCTTCGCGCCAGCACTCCGCACGAGCTTTGCAATCTTGCGAGTAGTAGTCCCGCGCACGAGCGAATCATCAACCAACGCCACGCGCTTGCCCTCAACAATAGCACGCGCGGGGTTCAGCTTCAAACGAACGCTGTTGCTCCGCGCCTTGTCGCCAGGCATTATAAAAGTACGCCAAATATAACGGTTTTTAATAAGCCCCTCACCCATGCGCTTCCCGCTCTTCCTGCAATAACCGTAAGCAGCACTCCTGCCAGAATCAGGAATAGGCACTACGACATCAACATCAAGAGGGTAAAGCTCTGCAAGCTTCTCGCCCAACTTTTCCCTCACTTTCCCAACAGACTTGCCTTCAATCACAGAATCAGGACGAGCAAAGTAAACCCACTCGAACATGCAATGCGCCTTGCGCGCTCCAGCAAACTGCTTCGAACGAACAGCAGAAACAGAATCAACAACGAAAACCTCGCCGGGCTTCACGTCACGCTCGAACTCCGCCTCCACAACGTCGAGAGCAGCACTCTCGCTCGCAATAATGACGGAATCTCCTTTCCTTCCAATGCACAACGGACGAAAGCCAAGCGGGTCGCGCACTGCAATCAAACGCCCGTGATCAGTCAAAATCAACAAAGAATAAGCGCCTTCAATTTTAGCCATGACGTTCTTGACAGCAGAAAAGATTTCAACGCGCTTTAAAAACTCTGCTGCAAGCAAATGCCCAATCACTTCAGTGTCAGTAGTAGAAGTCAACACTTGCCCCTTAGCAACCAACTCTTCCTTCAACTCAAGATAATTAGTCAAATTGCCGTTCAACGCTACTGCAAACTTCACGCGCGGGCCGTCAAACAAAAACGGTTGCGCATTCTCAACATCACTCGAACCAGTAGTAGAATAACGAACGTGGCCAACACCCACCTTGCCAATCAAATACTGCAACTTGCGCGCATCAAAAAACTCGTGAACCAAACCCATGCCACGCTGAACACGCAAATCCTTACCGTCAAAAGAAGCAATCCCGCAACTCTCCTGGCCCCGGTGCTGCAAAGCCATCAAACCATCAGAAATGCTCGAAGCAACCTGCGAATCCCTGCTCACAACACCAAACACGCCACACTTTTCACGGAGAGTCGTTTGACTAGAACACGCTGCATTATTTACTGCAAACGACTCTTCGTGATCACAGAGAGCAGCAACAGGCACGCTGCAACAACGCGAAACGCCGGAACAAGAACAACGACGAGACTCCATACTACGCCCCCACGATAAAACAATTTAACGAAAAAGTATTAATAACCTGCTTG